>JBJEFF010000109.1:0-9136 GCA_051873775.1 Allobaculum sp.
CGAGATTTGTGCGTGGTATCGAAAAACGAACCACATAAGGCCTTTTACGCCTTGATGTAGGGGGCTTTCATATCAGAAAACTGAAATGAAGAGGAGTGAGGATACCTCAGGCCTCATTATGTCTAATTCAGCATTATGATTACTTTTCCGATTTTGTACTGAAACGGTGAGTCATTCAAGTAGTTTCTTTGCAGGCTTGGGCTTAAGATTCAAATTTTTTAAAGTCAGCTGCGCATAACGTGATCATCGTATCGAGTGAGAAGGTGTATTCATCTGTCGGAGTCACAAAAGTAAAAACTTCGACATCATGGAAAACATCATCCTGGGCAAGTTTGGTCAGTTCGACAAGATCAAACAGATTCACCGGATAGAACCGCATGAAAGGATCACTGGTGGCCTGGTGAGTCCAGATTCTGATGGAGTGGGATTTTCTGGCTTCATCCGGAGTTTCGGGCTGAGGCATCTCGGTTTTGCCATTGAGATGAAGTCTGGATGAGGCAAGGCGTTTTCGAAGGATCTGCGGATCCGTAACGAGATAATATGAATCGTTCATCAGCGCTGTGGAAAAGCTGATTGCAGTCATAAAACTGGGTGAACGGTCAAATTCGGCAAGAGCCTGGTCAAGGGGAGTACTCATAATAAAATTCCTTTCTAGAGCAAGAAGCATGATTCTAAAACAATAACGCATCGAAATAAAGAATGTAAAAAAGCAGGCACTTTCGTTTTTGCACCTGCTTAAGATTTTGATCATTGAGAAAAACAGGTTAATCTGAATCGTCTAATTGAGCTTACGTTCGTAGACTGGCTGAAATTCTTCAATAATCTGACTGACCACTTCCTCCGCACTGGAGACAAAGGCAACGCTGGCAAAAAGCGGTTCTATATAGTCCCGCAGATTGTCTACCAGCATTCTGGCGAGATTGTCTTCAAGCGAGATGGCATCGATCACAAAAAATAAGACGGGTAATCCGTATTCTTCTGTGCTTGCAAGCCATATACGGTGAATGTGGCTGTTTGTATCGACAATATTTGTCAGTTTGCGGATCATTTCCTCAGGGAAAATGGGTCCGGCATCCTTGAACTCATAGTCGTCCAGGAAATCAGGATCGATTTCAAACTCATCATTAAGAAAATCGTCCAGACTAAATCCGGCTTCGTAAAGATCAGGCAGATTATCAAAAGTAAACTCATCATCAGAACCATCCGGATCATCGAAGTCAAAATCGTCATCAAAATCATCAAAAGAGAATTCGTCCACATAATCATCCAGATCCTCATCAAAGCCCGGCACAAGAACCTCCAGAAAATCTTCAACGGCAATGAGTAATGGTTCAGTGGTCGGATTGAACAGAAACGCATCAATCTCCGGAGCTATGACCAGAACCGCAAAAAGATCTGCCGAAGTAAGTTTGTGCCGCTTACAGGAGTTCTCGGCAAGTTCTTCATCTGTCGGGTCAGTCTCATGAGTAAAAACAGGAAGAGTCACAATGGTCTCCTCCTCAAACAGTTCCAGATTATACTGCAGCAGACAGTCGGCAAGTTGTGACGCACTAGCCGGATGATCCGGAAGTTCAGTCCGGGCAATGCCGTAAACCCAGTCGTCTAGCAGGATATCGTGTAGTTTGAGCGCATTGTCCTGACTAGGATCACATTGGAAATTTATTAAGGCTTGATCGAGTTCTTTTGACATACAGGGAGTCCTTTCCATCCGGTTCTGAGTTCCGGTCTGTTTCTATACTCCGATTATATCCGATCTGCATGAAAATTTTTACTTTCTAATCCTGGATAGCTTCTCTGATTCCTATGAAAAAAAGACACTCACCGTTTACGGTCAGTGTCTGAGGGAACACGAGGAATGTGGATTCTGCAGGGTTTATTTTTCCTGATTGTTCTTTCGTTTAGAAAGCGGCTGTTCAAAACGGTCCTTATACGGATCCTGCTGTATTTCAGTCGGATAGTTTCCGTTAAAGCAGGCGCAGCAGAATCCATCACCACCAATCAGATCCGGCAGTTTTTCAATCGGCAGATAGCCAAGCGAGTCGGCATGAATAATCTCGCGGATTTCATCCAGAGTATGATGACAGGCAACCAAATGATCCTGGGAATCGATATCTGTTCCATAGAAGCAAGGGTAGAGAAACGGCGGAGAGGAGATGCGCACATGGACTTCTAAAGCTCCGGCATCCCGCAGCAGATCAACCACACAACCCATCGTGTTGCCACGTACGATCGAATCATCGACTAGAACAATCCGCTTGCCTTTTACACTTTCTTCAAGGGCCGCAAGTTTGATTTTGACCCCATCCACACGGCTTTCCTGACCAGGGGAAATGAACGTGCGTCCGATGTATTTATTCTTAATTAAGCCGATCCCATAAGGAATTCCGGACTCCTGACTGTACCCTAATGCGGCATCCAGACCGGAATCCGGAGCTCCGATGACTAAATCAGCCTCGACCGGATGGGTCTGTGCAAGGATTTTGCCAGCCTGAAGGCGTGAGGCATGGACGGAAACTCCGTCTATGCGGGAATCCGGACGGGCAAAATAAATGTATTCGAAAATGCACATTTTCTTCGGTTTCTGATGACAGTGTTCCTTACGGGAAACGATGCCCTGACCGGAGAACACAAGAATTTCTCCAGGCTCAATATTCCGGATGAATTTAGCATTCACGGCATTGAGCGCACAACTTTCGGAAGCGACCACATAAGTGCCATCTTCTCTCTGGCCATAACACAAAGGCCGGAATCCATAAGGATCGCGGCAGCAGATCAGTTTCTGCGGTGACATCAGCACGAGTGAGTAGGCACCATCGAGTGTATTCATCGCATTGGAGAGGGCTTCTTCAATGGATGATGATTTCAGGCGCTCACGGGTAATGATATATGCGATTGTTTCGGTATCGGTTGTGGTATGGAAAATGGCCCCGGATAATTCCAGTTCATTGCGCAGTTTACCGGCATTGGCAAGGTTACCATTATGTGCAAGGGCCATGCGGCCTTTCTGGTGATTGACAAGCAGCGGCTGGCAGTTCTGACGGGTGGTTTTACCGGTTGTCCCATAGCGGACATGACCAACCCCAATATGACCTTCGGGCAGAGCGGCGAGAACGGATTTCGTAAACACTTCGCTGACGAGTCCGAGATCTTTATGGTCACTAAAAAGACCATCGTTATTAACGACAATGCCGCAGCTTTCCTGTCCGCGGTGCTGCAGGGCATACAGACCATAGTAACAGAGATTGGCGACATCGATATTGTGTGGCGCAAAGACACCGAATACGCCACATTCTTCATGAATACTCATAGATTCATTCCTTTCGAAAAGAAGTTAAAACGCGAAAACAAGGCGTCTGAAAGACGCCTTTGAAATATGTAAAACGCAGATCCTAAGGGGAGTGCATCAGTAGATTTATTCAACATCCTGCAGAGCATCGTAGCCTTCTTCACCGGTGCGGACTTTAATCGCATTTTCCACACGGGTAACGAAGATCTTACCATCGCCGATATGACCGGTATATAAAGCTTTCTTAGCGGCTTCGACGACTTTTTCGACTGGTACGGCACTAACCACGATGTCGACCTGGACTTTCGGAAGCAGGTTGGCTTCAACCGGAATACCACGATAGAACTCAGGCTTGCCTTTCTGCTGACCGCAGCCAAGAACGTGAGTTACGGTCATGCCGGTAATGCCGACATTCATCAGGGCAGCTTTTAAAGCTTCAAAACGGGATTCCTTGCAGATGATCTGGACTTTGGAAATTCCGGACGGAGTTAATGCAGGAACAGCTACCGGAATTTCTGTTTCCGTTTCAATCACGGTCACATCCTTAACCGGTGCGGGCTGGGAGGATAAAGTCACCGGCAGATCAACTAAAGTCGGATCAATCGTGGTCGCAAATCCGGAATACGCACTGAGCAGACCGTGTTCACAGATATCGAGACCTTCGATTTCTTCTTCAGGACTGACTCGAAGACCGATGGTATGTTTAATGGCCTGGAAGACGATTGTAATGACGATTGCCGCATAGAGGCCAACACTGACAACACCTAATACCTGGATACCAAGCAGGTGGAAGCCTCCGCCGTAGAACAGGCCAGCTTCAGTCGTTACACCGGTCGCAAAGAAACCGGTAAGAATAGTTCCGAGAGCACCGCACACACAGTGAACGGAAATGGCACCGACCGGATCATCGATTTTTGCGACTTTATCGAAGAATTCGACCGCAAACACAACGACAACGCCGCAGATGGCACCGATGATTGCAGCACCAACTGCATCAATCGCATCACAGCTTGCGGTAACACCGACCAGTCCGGCTAAAGCAGCATTGTAAGTCATGGAGACATCCGGCTTTTTATAACGCAGCCAGGTCACAATTAATGTCACGCAGCAGGCAACAGCAGCGGCAAGGTTGGTATTGAAGAAAACGCGGGATGCTGTTTCCATCAGTTCGTCCGTGTCCATTCCGACAGTGGAAGCACCGTTGAATCCGAACCAGCAGAACCAGAGGATGAAAACACCGAGTGCCGCAAATGTAATGTTGTGACCGAGAATAGCCTGCGGCTTGCCATCCTTGTCATATTTACCGATACGCGGTCCGAGAATAGCGGCTCCGATTAAAGCACACACACCGCCAAGCATATGGACGGCACAGGAACCGGCAAAATCGTGGAAGCCGAGCTGGGCAAGCCAGCCTCCGCCCCAGATCCAGTGTCCGCTGACCGGATAGATCAGCAGGGAAATAGCGGCAGAATAAATACAGTAAGCACTGAATTTCGTACGTTCTGCCATCGCACCGGAAACAATCGTTGCGCTTGTCGCGCAGAAGACAGTCTGGAAAATCGCATAAGCCCAGAGTGGAACCCCGGGAGGGAGAATATGGCTGTAGTCTCCCATAATCAGCGGATCAATCGCACCGAATAATGCGGTTCCGCTGCCGAACATAATTCCGAATCCGACTAACCAGAAAGCCGGAGTACCGATACAGAAATCCATCAGGTTTTTCATCAGGATGTTGCCGGTATTCTTGGCACGGGTAAAACCGGCTTCACATAAGGAGAAGCCCGCCTGCATAAAGAAGACAAGCGCAGCTCCGAGCAGTACCCAGATGGTGTTGGCTGGAGAATAAATCATCATCAAACAACCTCACTTTCATAATCTTTGTTCAATTCTTTTCTATGTTTTTTCTTTTCTATATGTAGATAGGCCTGAAAAGAACTTCAGCCATCCGGTTTCGGGCAATTCCGGATGACTGAATCTTCTTTTCGGTTTCGATTGGCTCTAATTGTATTTTGTTATTCTGAGTGACTTACATCACGCTGAACAGCATGTCGGCATAGGACGGATAAGGCCAGTACTCTTTGGCACAGAGAGTTTCAGCCTCATCAACCGGGGCACGCAGTTCGCTCATTAATGGCAGAAGATCATCACGGATCATGAATGCCTGTTCCTGGACGGAATCGGCATCACTGACTCTGGAAATTGTGGCTTCAAGTTCGCAGGCTTTGTCATCGATCAGATCGCATAATCCGGAAAGTTTCGAGACGAGTTTGTTTTCATAGCGGCAGGTAACAGCCGGATCAAAAGACTTTTTCAGGCTGGCATCTTTTGCGACAACGGCACTGTATTTTGCGATGGCAGGCGCAAGTTCGGTTCTCGCCATGTCGAGCATGGTGTTGGCTTCAATCAGAACGTTCTTACAGTAGTTATCGAGCATGATTTCGGTACGGGATTCGAGTTCGGCAAGTGTGAAGACTTTCTGTCCCATCAGCATGTCGATGTTTTTCGGATCGAGCAGATGCGGCATGCAGTCGGCAGTAGTGCGGTAGTTGAGCAGTCCGCGTTCTTCAGTAGCTTCCTTAATCCAGCTTTCGTCATAGCCGTTACCATTGAAGATAATGCGTTTATGATCCTTGATCGTCTTGCGGATCATTTCATGCAGATCCGTTTCGAAATCTTCACTGCCTTCCAGGCGGTCGGCATAGATTTTCAGACTTTCGGCAACTGCACTGTTGAGCATAATATTGGCGCATGCAATGGAGTTGGAGGATCCGAGCATACGGAATTCAAACTTGTTGCCGGTAAACGCAAACGGGGAAGTACGGTTGCGGTCGGTTGTATCACGGTTGAATTTTGGCAGCACGTCAACACCGAGCTTCATCTGTGATTTTTCCATATTGCAGTAAGGAGTATCTGTCTCGATCGCTTCGAGAACAGCACTCAGTTCATCACCAAGGAACATGGAGATGACTGCCGGAGGTGCTTCGTTGGCACCTAAGCGGTGGTCGTTGCCGGCTGTGGCAACAGAAAGACGGAGCAGATCCTGATAATCATCAACCGCTTTAATGACTGCACACAGGAATAAGAGAAACTGGGCATTTTCATATGGGGTCTCGCCCGGGGAAAGCAGGTTCTGACCACTGTCTGTCGAAATGGACCAGTTGTTGTGCTTACCGCTTCCGTTCACACCTGCGAACGGTTTTTCATGAAGCAGGCAGACTAAACCGTGTTTAGCGGCAACTTTTTGCATAATTTCCATTGTCAGCTGGTTGTGGTCCGTCGCAATATTAGTTGTCGTATAAATCGGCGCCAGCTCATGCTGTGCCGGGGCTACTTCGTTATGTTCGGTCTTGGCGAGGATGCCGAGTTTCCAGAGTTCTTCGTTCAGATCACTCATAAATTCGGCAACACGCGGTTTGATGACACCGAAGTAGTGGTCATCCATTTCCTGACCTTTAGGTGGTTTGGATCCGAATAAGGTTCGGCCGGTGTAGCGCAGGTCCGGACGTTTGTCGTACATTTCACGGGTGATCAGGAAGTATTCCTGTTCCGGTCCGACGGAACTCGTGACCCGTTTCACTTTGTCATTGCCAAACAGGCGCAGAATGCGGATCGCCTGCTTGCTTAAAGCTTCCATGGATCTTAATAACGGTGTTTTCTTATCGAGTGCATCTCCGCCATATGTACAGAAAGCAGTCGGAATACATAACGTTTTGTCTTTGATAAAGGCATAGGAAGTCGGGTCCCATGCCGTATATCCGCGTGCTTCGAATGTGGCACGAAGACCGCCGTTCGGGAATGAGGAAGCATCCGGTTCGCCTTTAATTAATTCCTTGCCGGAAAACTCCATGATGACACCACCATCAGGAGACGGACTAATAAAGCTGTCGTGCTTCTCGGCGGTGATACCGGTCAGCGGCTGGAACCAGTGGGTGAAGTGGGTAGCGCCTTTGGCGATGGCCCAGTCTTTCATGGCTGTCGCAACACTATTGGCCACACTGATATCCAGAGGTTTTCCTTCATCGATTGTTTTTTTGAGGGATGCGTAGACTTTGGCAGAAAGTGTAGCTTTCATTACGCGATCATCAAAGACCATGCATCCGAAATAATCTGATACCGTACTCATCTGTTTCTCCTTTCGAAATCCTCAGTCTGCAGATCAAGAAAAAAGGCGTCTTTCCGGGGTTTATAAAAACCCGAAGAAAGACGCCTTTGTCTTCATCATTAGGACTGAATCAAATTTCTAACTGAATCTCTAGAAAGCAGCTTTGGTACGGACGTCGTTGTCCGTGGTTGCTTTCTATGGTTTCCGATCATACTCGCGATTTAGAAATATGCAAGAAATATTTTCAGGAAATTTTCTGAAACCCGGAAAACGGTCCATAAATGAACAATTTCAGAACGTGAAAAAAGGCGAAGAATAAAGTGGAAAATAAAAGAATATTTATTCGGATGGAATGCAACTTCAATAAAAAAAGGACTGTCAGACAGTCCTTAGAATCTTTGTTAGAGGAAAAGCAAAATGGCGGCAAGGAAAATCAGAGCAGCGAGGGCAATCATTAAATGCCATATGAAATGACTGTACGGTTTTTTGCGCCCGTAGAAGACTGCACCAACGGTGTAGCAAAGTCCGCCGGCTAAAAGCAGTCCGACAAAAGCCCAGCCGGTTTTGCGGATAATCGCCGGCAGAATCAGCACGGCAAGCCAGCCCATCGCCATATAGAGTGTCATGGATAGAGCGGAATGCGAATACTTCGAAATACTTTTGAGCAGCACCCCCGCAATCACGAGCGTCCATTCAATACCGAGAATCACAAAGCTTAATGTTCCCGGAACAATGCACAAGCAGATCGGGGTATACGTTCCGGCGATCGCAAGCAGTATGGAGATATGATCGAGTTTACGGAAAACGGTTTTCCATTGTGTGTCATAGGGCATGATGTGATAGAGACAGCTGCCTCCGAACATCGCGATCATGCAGATGCCATAGACCGCAATGCCGATCGTTCCCACCCATCCCTGTTTCTGATAGCCGTAAACCGACATGATGGGTAGGGCAAAAAGGAACAGGAACATCATCACCCCATGACTGATCGCATTACCGACTTCTTCGTGAAAGGAAAGATGATAAGTCTCTTTCATCAGCTTGCGTCCGGTGCGAGGACGCTTCATTACATTTTCCATACAGATCCTTCTTTCTTTCATTTCTAATTTTAATTATAGGAACATCTAGTTATAAATACTAGATGAGCTAAAACTATCCGCCTATTTGTACATGTCGCAGTCAAATGAAGCACTTTCATCATGACACACCTGTCAAATTGTGAAAAATGATATGCCGAGGAATCTGAATCCATATTCTGTTTGAGCATTTGAAAGGATTTCACACGACTGAAATAAGAGGAGAATTTGGAAAAAGGGCTCTCCCGTGAGAAAATGAACCAATAGAGCCGGAAAAAAGAAGGAGAATTCTGCTTCCGGATCAAGAAGAAGAGTCCGCTTTTTTAAAGCGTGAAATAGAGCGATAGAAAGGAGAATGAGGATGTTTCTTAAACGAATTGAACTGTCCGGCTTTAAAAGCTTTGCGAATAAGACTGTCATTCAGTTTGACCAGCCTTTAACCGGGATTGTCGGCCCGAACGGCTGCGGCAAAAGCAATATTACAGATGCCATTCGCTGGGTACTCGGTGAACAGTCCGCTAAAGCATTACGTTCCGGTCAGTCGATTGGAGACATCATTTTTGCGGGTTCCCAGAGCAAGAAGCCGGTCAATATGGCGAGGGCAACGCTTGTTTTTGACAACACGCAGAAAATCTTCGATTCACCGTATGACGAAATTGAAATCACAAGACA
>JBJEFF010000110.1:0-9114 GCA_051873775.1 Allobaculum sp.
CTGTAGGCGATTTTTTTATGAGGAATAGCCCGTCATTTTTTTAATGGTTACGAACCGTTTATAGAATGTCGTTAAATTCGAAATGCCGACGGCATCAGCAATTTCGTAAATCGGAACATCCGGATTCTGAACCAGACTTAATGCAGCCTGCATGCGTTTCTCGTTGACGAGTTCTTTAAAAGTCTTGCCGGTAAACTGCTTAATTAATTTGCTGATGTAGCTTGGATCGTAGCCAAGACGGGCACAGGTATCATTTAAATTTCCGTTTACATAATCGGTATGGATATCCTCGAGAACCTGGTCGATCAGATCCTGCTGCCGGTGGGCAATTAGTTTCATGTTCGTCTTGTACTCGGAGAATCTTGAAAGATGAGTAAGCAGGATCATCAGGAAACTGTCAATAATATCAGAACTTCCGGTCTGTTTTTCAATCGTTTCACATAATATGTTATCCACGCATTCCTTGGAGAGGGCATCGTTCTCCAGAGAAATGACAAAGAAATGATCGTGCTTATCAGTTGTCGGATCCATCAGTTCGGCCATAAATTTGGCATAGAACTTATCGCCGCGTACCCGGTTGATATAGCGTCTCGAGAAGTAGTGGTCCGAAAGAATCATATTGATGCCAAGGTCTTTCGGGCCTGTTTCATAGACTTTGTGGGGGACATGCCGGTCGAAAATAATCAGGTCGCCCTCGTGCAGCGTGAGCGGGGATCCATCAATTTCCATGTGCATCTCTCCACTATAACAATAAGTCAGAACGATGTACTGATAAACATGATAGGGGACTATACCGTTAGACCGCTGATGAAGTGCGATCTTGTGATAGCGATTGGCAAAGTTACGGTCGTTATCAAAGATGAACAGCAGTTCGTTATGATAGGGGATACTAATATATTTCTGCTTGAAGTGATCAAGAATTTCTTCTGAATTGTGCTTTGCAAGGGATGCATCGGAGTTCAGATACTCTTCAAGAATTGTATTATTCACTGAAAAAGCCTCCTTATACCGCTTTCATCTATAACAATAACAGAAAAAACAAATAAAACGAGAAGACAGAAAATGACAGCTTGAATCCCATATTTGCGCATTCTTTTGGTTTGCGAAACTTCATATACTGTAAACGTAAAAAACAAACCGGTTTGAAATTTATAAAAAAAGCCTAAAGAGCTCTGCAAAGCACTTTAAGCGAAAAGATTTACACACGAGAAATACTGCAACACAAAACGAAAAAAGAAGGAGCTATTATCGTGAAAGAAAATAAATTTATGAATGTCCTTTCTGATAAGTTAGGCGCTGTATCCATTAAGTTATCCTCAAACATCTACATCAACGCGATTAAAGACGGCATGCTCGCCTACATGCCATTTACATTCATTGCATCAATCTTCCTGATTATTGCATTCCTGCCAATCACTCCGTACCAGAACATGATGACAAGCATCTTCGGTCCTGGCTATGTCGGAGCACTGGCTATGGTCAATGACGCATCTCTTGGTATTGGTGGTGTCTTAGTTGTATTAACCGTCAGCCACAGACTGGCTGAACGTATGGAACTGAACGCTTTACAGATTCAGTTAACTGCTTTAGTATCTTTCATTCTTTTAATTCCATTCGGATCCGGTGATAACGGTAACTTCATCGAAGTATCCTTCATGGGCGCACAGGCAATTTTCTTAAGCTTACTGATCTCGATCATGACTTGCGTAGTTTACCGTGCTATCGACCGCAAAGGTATCAAAATCAAAATGCCAGATGCAGTACCACCTGCAGTATCTGCTCCATTTGAATCCATCATCCCCTCTTTAGTCGTAATTACTTTCTTCTGGTTAGTTCGTCTTATGATCGACAACTTCAACGGAACAAGTGCTTTATTAATCTTCAACGCAATCTTCGGTGCTCCATTACAGGCAGCTGGTGGATCTCTGATCGGTATTATCTTAGTTAAAATGTTCAGCCAGTTACTTTGGTTCTTCGGTATCCATGGTGACTCCATTATCAACGCTGTAATGACTCCTATCTTCCAGGTATTACAGATGGAAAACCAGGCAGCTTCTCTTGCTGGTCAGGCTCCAACAAACATTATCTGCCAGTCCTTCTGGGATTCTTTCGCAGGTATCGGTATCATCGGTTCCATCATTGCGATTTGCTTAATCGCTAAATCTCAGCGTTATAAAGAAATGAAGAAAGTCGCAATGGTTCCTTACATCTTCAACATTGGCGAACCGACTCTGTTCGGTATCCCTCTGATGATGAACGTAACTTACTTCATTCCCTTCATTCTTTCTAACGTAGCATCTATCCTGATCGCTTATGGAGCAACTGCAATCGGTCTGGTTCCAGTATGTACAGGTCTTGCTCAGGTACCTTGGACAACTCCACTGCTGATTTCCGGTTACCTCACAACAGGTTCTATTGCTGGTTCAATCTGCCAGTTAGTATGCTTAGCAGCCGTGGTTCTGATCTGGATGCCGTTCGTTAAAGTTGCCGATGCTCAGATCTGCAAAGAAGAAGCTGAAACTGAAGCGGCAGAAGCTTAATAAAATACGATTGACGTGTATATCTAAACCAGCAAATACTCATTCAATACATACCTATCCATTACTTAGAGTAGCGGACTAAAAAACGTGAATTCAAAAAAAGGAGAGCCGATAGCTTCTCCTTTTTTTGAAACACGCATGACGATCATACAGGAGAAAACAAAGATGACCTCTCATACAAACCGTTTAAATCATCTTCCTTTTATCTATGGTCCCCAGCATGATTATGGCCAGGACGACCGCAATTTCTATGCGGATCATCCGGGTACAACTCTGATTAATACCTTTACGGCAAAAAAAGGCGATCAGGCAAACCTTCAGATTGCTGCCCTTGGATTTTATGAATGTGAAATTAATGACCAGAAAATCAGCCTGTCTGTATTAAACGGCCACTGGACTGACTATACAAAACGGGTTTATTACGAAACCTACGATATTTCCGATCTTTTAGTCGATGGTGTAAACATCATCGCCGTTGAACTCGGAAACGGATACTACAATCCAAGCCCACTACGTTATTTCGGCAAATACAATTTGCGGGAACGTTTAACAGAAGTGGGCGACCCTCGAATTGCTCTGTCTTTAACTGTGAATGATCAGGTTGTTCTGGTCAGTGATGAAAGCTGGAAAGTCAGAGAAAATCACACTTTATTCAACAACATCTTCCTGGGTGAAAAAGTAGATTTTGCCCATGAGTATAACAAGATTAGCGATGTCCTGCTGGATCACACAGAACGTAATCTTGCCGAAAACAGAATGGAACCGATTATGGAAAAAGGCCATGTTAAACCTGTTTCCATCGTCCGTGATGACAAGGAAAATTTAATCGTTGATTTCGGAGAAACGATTACCGGATTCATCGAAATCGAATGGAATGCACAAGCAGGTCAGGAAGTATTTCTGAAATTTGCGGAAGTCGCTTATCCGGATGGACGCCTTGACTTCAAACCGAACGCCAACGGCTCTGTCGGTGAAATCCGTCCGGACGGCAAGCGTGTAGATGGCGGACCAGGTGCTCCGGAAAATGCCGTACAGCTTGATACCCTGATCAGTGCTGAAGGCGAAAACTACTTCAAGAACAAATTCAGCTGGCATTCTTTCCGTTACTGCCAGATCGAAAACCTCGATGAAAAAGACCTGATCAGGATCGAAGGCATCTACGTTCATACCGATGTCGAAGAAACCGGAAAGATCGAAATGGATCATCCGTTCTTAACAGACCTTTACGATGCAGCATTACGTACAAAACTGAACAACCTGCATTCTTCCTTTGAAGACTGTGCCAGAGAACGTCTCGGATACGGCGGCGACATGATGACACTCGCTGATTCAAACTTATATGCATTCAACGTGAAGAATGTCTATGAAAAAGTCATTCAGGACTTCATCGATGACCAGACTGAAGCCGGCGGCTTCCCGGAAACGGCACCTTACATGGGTATTCAGTCTCAGGGGACCGCAAACGGAGAGGGACCAATGTTATGGCAGTATGCTCCGATGTATATTGCAGGCAAACTGCTCCAGTTCTATACCGACGTCGACTATGTCGAAAAACAGTATCCGTACTTTAAGAAGAACGTGGATTACTTCTTAAGCTGGGATCCTGCTGAACTGGCTAAACACGATTTAGGTGACCATGGAAGTATCCTGATCATGGGTCAGTTCTATAAACCGACTCCGGATAAGATTCTTGCCGGCTGGTGCACCCAGATTCTGTTCCTCGATACATTGGTCTACATCAGCAAGATGCTCAAAAAAGATCCTGCTTCCTATGCACTTTATGAAAAGGTAGCTGACGAACTGCGCCATCAGACCGTTGAACTCTTCCGCCATGAAGATGGCACATATGGTGAAGGAACGCAGACTGGTATTGCCTTTGCGGCAATGGCAGGACTGGAAGACCGTCACGAACTGGCAGAAAAACTTGCAGCTAAAATCGAGGCTGATCACGGTGTCATCAACGCTGGTATTTTCGGTACGAAATTCGCCTACGATCTGCTTCATGAAATCGGCCGTGACGATCTGATCGAACACTGGCTGACTCAGGATTCCGACATTTCCTTTGTCAAGATGCTCAGCAACGGCAACAAAGCTCTCGCAGAATTATTTGCGGGCGAAAGTTATTCTTATAACCATGCCATGTTCTCATCCTTCGTGCAGTGGTACTATCAGGGTCTTGCCGGTATCAGTGCTGCGCCAGATGCCCTTGGCTTTGATCACGTGATTCTTGCTCCTTACTTCTCCAGGAACATGGATTCAGTAAATGCCGAAGTCGGTACAATTCATGGCCTGATCTGCTCCAAATGGGAACGCAAAGACGGCAAAATATTCTGGCACGTTGAAATCCCGGAAGGTATTACGTACCAGATTGAAAGAGTACCGGCTGACACAACAATTGAAATTCAGGTTGTTTCGGCTAAAAAAAGAGATTTGGGTACGTAAACCGATGAAGTTAGTCGCAGCCGCATAGTTCCGGTAAAAATTCATACAAAATACTGATAGTCTCTTTCTTCAGGCAGCAGGTGGTACGATCATCTGTTGCCCAATTTTTATTCGCACAGAACAGTGCGGACTCAAAGATTGACAGTCATTCGTGCAGCTTTCAGCATTCTTTTCAAACCGGAAACTGAGTAGGATAAAAGCGTGAAGAGAAGAGAAAAAATATGAATAATCTCCTTGTTTTTCTCCCTCCGTTAATTCAGATCAGCAGTTGAAATAACGGAAAAAGGGAAAAGAGACCGCCCGCTCTTTCCCCCGATCTCTCCCTAAAAAAATCAATTAAATATTCAACAGAAATAGAACCAGCAGAAATCCAATCGTCTGCTGGTTCTGTTTTTTCTGTATCAGATTGTTAAAAAATGACCGAATTGTTTTATGAGCACCGGGATCAAAAACCGCAAAAAAGCGGGAGGAGAAAGCGCTTAATCAACCAGAGTTTGTCAGTCTCAATGGCAGGTTTAAGCATTATTTCCCTAGGTGATTTTGCATAGGATAAAGGTACGAAGAGGAGAAAGAAATATGAAAAAAGTATTCTTAAAAAGTGCTTTATCTACCGCATTAATGGTTAGCTCACAGGGCATGGTTGCTCCAGTGTTTGCTGAAGAAACATCTAGTGAACAGACTCAGGACGAAGCTGTAAAGGAAGCTGTCAAACTAACAAAAGATGACACGACAGGCTATCTCGTCTGGGCAACAACAGGTATTTCTCCGCGTGCCAATTTATTAACGCCTACTTACTACATTTTCCCTGGCGCAATGAGCGAGGAAGATGCACAGAAAGTGGTTGATGAATTAGACATGGCTGAAGCCTGCCACGAGTGGGGTTCCACAATTACCGTCATCCTGCCAAAAGACGGCAAGGCTTATGGCGAGGAAGATTTAAAAGATTTCGAAACCATGATCGCTCACGCTCCGATCACAAACGTAAAAATAATCGGTCTTGATGACGGTGCAACATTCATTAACAACAAGATTGCGGACCACGCAAATTACGTAGCCGGCATGCTACTTGTCAATGGCGAAATGGACGAAGGAATTGAAGTCGATCAGGCTACTCCTGTTTACTTAGTGAATCCGTCCGACACCGTAAAGTCCTTCTACGAACAAGCAAATGCCCAGGAAGGCGTACGTACTGACTTACAGAAAACAGTAGTCGGCCAAGAAGAAGATTTAGATTCCGCATTCAAGAGCGCATTCGAACAGATCTTCATCCAGAACTATCGTGCAAGCAACGATGTGACCGAATTCTACAACCTGCCCATGTTAGCAGACCGTGAAAACACACTGGAATTCGAATTCGAACTAAGTGAATCTCCTGTACTCGATCAGCTTGGCGTAACTTACAACGAAAAAATCCATCAGACTTTACCGGGCATGGATGGTAAAGACTATGCATGGTTTGAATATTTGCCAGACGCAACTCTTGAAGCTGAAGAAAAGAGCGTACCACTGGTTGTCACTCTCCACGGAAACCAGAATGACCCGCGTCTGCAAGGCGATACTTCCGGATGGATTGAAACTGCTGCTAAAGAAAACTTCATTGTCGTGTCTCCTGAATACCAGACGGCAGAACAGAATGCATTCTTTACTCAGGAACCGAACCGCAACATCTACGGTACAGTTGATGGCATGGGACAGGATGGAATCATGACTTTAATCGAAAACCTGCAGGAAGAATATCCGCAGATCGATCCAAGCCGTATCTATGTATCCGGACTTTCTCAGGGAGGTGCCATGACTTCCTTACTTGGTCTGAAACACAGCGATGTATTTGCGGCAACTGCACCGGTTTCCGGCGTTAATGCTTACCACGAAGAAATTGAAGAAATTCAGAAAGACTACCAGGGCAACAAAATTCCGTTCATGTATCTGTGCGGTGACCATGACTTCTTCCAGATGATCCCGGTTGACGGAAGCAGCGAACACGGAACTTCCGAATTATTCGGAGACAGCGTATGGGCAAGTGATGATAACGTTCATATCTACTCCATCCTCACTGGTTATCAGACCGCAAACGGATTAGAAACTGCAGAAATGGATATGGAAGCTAACCCTTACTTCGGTATTCAGGCAGATGCCGAAGAAGACATCGAACTCGGCGGCAAAACTGCTCACGTTTACAGCCTGAACGATGGCGATACCACAATGATGAAACTCGTGGCAATTGAAGATCAGGCTCACTGGAACCAGAAAGCAGAAGCTGAATATATCTGGAACTTCTTTAAAGGATTCAGCCGCGACACTGAAACTGGTGAAGTAATTGTTGAAGCTGTTGGTGAAGAAGAACCTGCAGGTGGAATGAGTAAGACTATGAAAGGTGTCATGTTAGTAATCGGTTATCTGATCATCGCATTCCTCTGCTTCGGTAAACCTAAAAAAGATAAAAAAGCTGAATAATAAAACGGAGACATTAGAGCTGAATAACTAAAGCTGAATCACGACTTATTCAAACAATTTGGCTTTCCGTTTAACCGGAAAGCCAAATTGTTATGTTCAATTCAAAAAATAATGATCAAAAATCAATTTTAAGGTTTCACGTAAATTTCAATTGATTTTTTTAGCCTGTCAGTGAAATTGAAACTGACAGGTTTATTTTTATAACATTCTGAAAAAAAATGATCGAGAATAAATGAGGAAAAGAGGAGGTAAAGCTAATGGCAAATTCCAAACAGGAACAGACTCGCGCACGGTCGCAGACTGAACTTGCCACAGCACCAGTCGGCTGGCTGTTGCTGAAACTGGCGTTTCCGTGCATTGCTGCGCAGATTGTCAATGTGCTCTATAACATCGTGGACCGCATGTATATCCGTCATATTCCCGGAGTCGGTCCGAATGCCTTAACCGGAATCGGGGTAACAGCACCGATATTGACTGCCATTTCTGCCTTTCCCTGCCTGATCTGCATGGGAGCAGCCCCACAGTCAGCAATCTATCTCGGCAGAAACGAAAAGAAATCCGCCGAAAAAATCATGAGCGCATCATTTGTTCTGCTTTGCGTCTGTGCTCTGGTTCTGACTTTCCTCGTTGAATTCGGTGGTCAGAGTTTCCTTGTTCTTTTCGGTGCAAGTGAGTCAACGATTGAGTATGCGTGGTCCTATCTGCAGATTTATGCGCTCGGAACATTCTTTGTGGAAAGCTCACTCGGCATGAATGCCTTCATCAACTCTCAGGGCTACTCAAGTTGAGGTATGGCAACGGTCTGTGTCGGTGCCGTCACCAACATTGTACTCGATCCGTTCTTTATCTTTACGCTCAATATGGGCGTACGCGGTGCTGCCATCGCAACCGTAATTTCACAGGGCGTTTCTTCATTCTTTGTTCTCTGGTTTCTGTGCTCGAAACACTCCTACCTGCATCTGCGCTTAAATGATTTCCGGATCAACTGGGAAACTGACGGGGCGCTGTCTCGCCCTTGGTCTTTCCCCTTTTTCCATGCAGATTACAGGCAGTCTGCTGATCATCAGCTTCAACTCGTCGCTTCTTGCCTACGGCGGAGATCTTGCGGTGGGCGCCATGACGATTCTGTCCTCGGCGATGCAGTTTACCGTACTGCCGTTACAGGGAATTACCCAGGGTGCTCAGCCGATCCTTTCTTATAATCTCGGAGCGGGCAATATCGACCGCATCCGTAAGGTGTTCAAACTGGAGCTGACGTCCTGTCTGACGTATAGCGCATTTGTCTGGATCCTCTGTCAGGTTGCTCCGGGATTTGTATCCTCCATCTTTACGACGGATTCAGCACTTGCCCGGTACACGGACTGGGCGTTACGGATTTACATGTTCGGCATTCTGATTTTCGGTATGCAGGTCGGATGCCAGCAGACATTCGTCGCGCTCGGCAATGCCGCAACATCACTGTTCCTTGCGGTTTTCCCAAAGATTATCCTGCTGATCCCGCTGATCTACATTCGGCCGGTATTCTTTGGGGATAAAGTCTTTGCGGTGTTTCTTGCTGAGCCGATCTCGGATATTATTGCCTCGCTGACAACCGGAGCAATATGCTATCGCTACTTTAAAAAGAAGGTTCTAAGTAAAACTGTGTGGGATTTGTCTTTTGAATAAAAAAATTAAATCT
>JBJEFF010000111.1:0-37189 GCA_051873775.1 Allobaculum sp.
AAAAGGTGTTTTCCCTGCTCTTTCGCCAAGCCCGCCAGAAAAACATTACGCAGCTTCTTCCAAAAGAAAAACGGAAATAAATGCCTTACATAAAGCAATTATTTCCGTCTGAGTATCTCAGAACTCCAAAACGGTGTTTTCGTCTTCATTTCTTATCCGATAAACATGAATGCCGCAAAAAGCAGGACTTCCACAATCACCAGATACAATACGGCATGCGTGAAGAAGTAGCGGTTGCGTTTAGCCGGATCAACCGGGATATTGCCGACAATCTTGCCGGTCTGACCGTTGATGGCGATCAACTTATCTTCATCATTGTCGTAATCCATGAATAACAGATAAGCTGGCAGCAGAGCGTACGTCGCATTTTCCTTGAGCGGTTTTGCATCATAGCGGGTAATCCGCAGCGCCTGGTAACCGCTCATCGTGCTGCGCAGTGCTTCTTCATAAGTCGTGCTTGCACGCTGTGAGGAGATCTCTCCCGTTTTATGTTCGTCAAGATCGTAGCGCTGAGCCAGGAAGCCCGGCAGATAGCCCGGATTATAGGCAACGAGTTTGGAGTAATCGAACGGCTCGAGCGAGTCCATCGCATTTTTCGGGGTTTTCGAAGAGGCGATCACTGGAATTTTCCGGAAAGCCTGATTACCCTGACGGTCGACCGCATACACAAAATGATCCGTGACAATCCAGTCGCCCATGGTATGCGTCATGGTTCTCTCACCCTGCGCATTCGCATAGCCGGACATTTTCATATCAAAGAGCCAGAACGGCAGATAGATGGCCTTGATCTTCTCGATGACATTTGCGCGGGAGTATTCCGGGGGATAGAACGGCTTGGTTTTAATGTATTCTTCGTACAGATCGCTGATCTGTTTCTTACTGACTTCAAAAGGAATGACCATCTGGGGTTTGAATTTACCGCTAGTCTGTTTTTCGATCACCATGGGTGTCTGGCAGAAGACGCATTTTGTCGCAATCGTATCTTTATCTGTAACAAGTTCAGCTCCGCAGTGCGGACACGAGAACACAACGAGATCTTCCTGGATATCCGTAGAATCATCGGTTGCTTTTACATAACCAGCTTCCTTGGCGTTGCGTCCTTCGAATTCACCGAACTCTTCTTCAGGTTGAATATCTACAGTCTTTGCCTGTTCGTGCTCATGGTGATCGTTGTGATCATGCTCATGGTCATGAGTATGTTCTTCATAGTCCGCCATGTCATATTCACTGCCGCAGTACGGACAGCGCAGCTTGCCAAGCTCGGGATTGAACTGGAGTTCACCGCCGCAGACTTTACATTTGTATTCCATTAGAAATGACCTCCGCTTCCGACGTGGCCAGCCGATCCGCCGCCACCGCTGAAGCCGCCACCGCCGTTATTTTTCGGGCGCGGGACACGGGTCTGATAAGTCCGGATCAGCTGATCGTTTTTCCGTTCAAGCTGCAGCGGATCCGAATATTCATCCGCTCTGACTTTCTCTGTCTTATCTTTGTGACGGCGCACTTTACTTGTCGTCATTAAAAAGGCGACAAGAATGGCGAGAATGCCACCGATGATTGAAGTCGCAATATAGGCACCCCGGTTAATAATGATGTTGGTAAACGGACCATACTTTTTCGTTGCCTTGGCATAGCGGCGGTCCACACCTCTTAAAAACGCTTTTGCCGAGCCGGCAAATTCATAGTCGCTCAGATAATCTGCCGCATCATCCGCAATCGCATCGGTATTGGACTGCGAAAAAATCTTCAGCACGTCCGGACCATAGCCATCCACCCAGTACGAGCGGTCCGCCATGTCGATACAGTAGGCGATATATCCATCCGGATAGTATCGTTCTCCGTAATCTTCAATATAGTCGCGGGCATACATATCTGAATATCCCCGTTCATATGTGGTTACGATCAGAATATTCGTGTCGTATTCCTGCGCGATCTGATCCGCCATTTCTTCAAGTTCTGCCACTTCGGAAGAAGTGAACAGTTCTGCATCATCCACAACGCGGACGGTTGCGGCCATAACCTGAAGTGGGATGACCAGTAAACTCAGCACGGGAAGCAGAATGGCGAAAGTCCAAAATTTTTTCATATACACACTTTCCTGCGATATCTGTAATCGCAGGCCTTCTGGAAACATTATATGCTAGGGGGATTTGTAAATATGGGATTTAGAAAAAAATAATCTATCCGAAATCTAACATTTATGTCCTTTTCGGCAATTTTTCGTGATCCTCTTTCCGTTTTCCCCTCTCGCAAAAAACTCTCCGGACTTTCCTGTTTTTTCAGGCATCCGGAGAGTTTTGTCTATCTTTTATTGAGTTGATCAGAATTCTAGACTTCGGTTGTCGGCCAGAAGACTAAGTTCTGAGGTGGTGCATCATAGAAAACGTTAATCGTAGGGGTATGGCACACATAGTAGTAGTTGCCGATCTTTTCATATTTGGCATCGCCGTTTACCACTTCCATATCCCAGTTGAAATCCATAATCCGCTCTGTTGCAGCACGGAAGTAATGGGTATGTTTCTTAATTGCGCCATCCATGAAGTTTTTCGTCGCATTACCGACGGTCATTTCTTCATAGGCATTGGACGGATCTTCACTGTAGATGTAGCCGACGGTGTTGCCGGTAAACAGACTGTCGGTAATGCTTCCGGCTACTGCCTGAACTTTGACACGTCCGGTCTGGCTGCGATAGTACATCGCTTCACCGTTAAGACGGTTATTGCTGATGGCAGAAGCAAGCTGAATCCGTTTGCGTGCCGGATAGAATACGGTGACGGAACCCGGCTGAACATCGGTAGTCTGAATCGTTGTATCATTCGTGCCCGAGTAACCGACAAGACGTCCATTCTGGAACAGGAAGATGCGGTCTGTAAACTGATTGGACAGCGAGTTGATCAGGGCCGTCATTTCCTTTCCCTTCTGCAGCAGGTTATCCATACTCAGGGAAGAGCTCTGGTTGAGCAGCAGTGAACGGTACTCGTTGGCAAGGATTTCCATTTCATTTGCGATGTTCGGTGTCGGCGTATTGACCTTCAGGCCATACCATCCCACACCCTCACGGTTCCAGCCGACCACACCAAGCTGGCGATCTTCATTGGCATCACTTGTATAGTTATGAGCACCTGCCTGTGCATTCGGATTGTACTGACGGTAGATTGAAACGGAATTGTTCGAGGCATCGGCAGAATACCAGCCCACGCCCTCACGAATCCACCCGTAACTTTCCAGAGTGGACACTTCGCCAGGGTCGGTGGAATAATGGTGGTCACCGGCATTCGGGTTGTAAAGGCGGTAAACCGGGTACTCGGAACTCTCCGGAGAATACCAGCCTACGCCTTCAAATTCCCAGCCGTTTACAATCAGGTTGTTTTTTTCATTGCGGTCGACAGTATAGAAATGTTCTCCTGAATTCGGATTATACAGACGGAAAACACCTAACCCCTGACTCTGGCTCAGATCAACAGGGGCGTTCGGATCACGGTTAGTGATGACAATATCACTTTCATCGATCCATTCGACAGATTCATCCGTCGTTTCTACTTCGATGTCCTGCGCCATAACCGGCACATTCATCATCATGGATGAAGCAAGAAACGCAAGGGTGAATGCGGATACTCTTTTCTTCATAATCTTTTCTCCATACTCATCCTGTATCTAAAACAGTCTTAACGACGTTTTTACAAAAATGGTTTCGTTACCTTTAGGATAACCTGTTTGTGTCATTTCCAACAACATAGAAGAAATGAACATTCTGTTATTTTTTTCATCTTCCTCCATAATTCTGTTATTTCAGGATGAATTTATCCACTTTTCATGATCGTTCGATGACCATTCTTCTTTTTTACCATTCTCTTCAGTTCCAGCAGAGATAAATCGCAAAGACCTGAGTCTGTTCCTGTCGGACACTCTGCAGCAGATCCCAGTTTAAATCTCCTCCGGCAACGGCATATTCATTGAGCACCGACGAGGCGATCTCCTGCATATTCTCAAAGAGAACCGGATCCGTTACTTTAACGGTTACCCATCTAGAGGATGGATAAGCCAGTTCATTAAACAGCCAGTCGCGGACCTGTACTTCATCAGTGATCACATTCCCGTTACGGTAATAAACACTTGCCTCATAGTGATCTTCTTTGGGATAGTCCCTAATCAGCAGATCCGTGACCTCACTGGTGCGCAGTTTCATCATCTCGGACCATGACAGATTGGTAAATGCTTCTTTCAGTCCGGAAAAATCGGCATTAGGATCCTGATCCAGGCTGACCGGATCATTATAGGTAGAATCGGTGTAATACCACTGTCCTTCAATGCATACCGCATTCCAGGCATGGCGGTATCCCGAGTCCCAGTCGAGTAGTTTTCCCTCGCTCATTGAAGCGATCTGTTCCTGTCCCTGAACAAGAACGGCTTCATCATCATAGGCACTTCCCGTGATCACAAAACTGTCCATGGACAGACCGTCGGCTAAGTATTTATAGGCGAGCGCATACCCATCACACACCGCCTGCCGGTCCACTAAAGCACCATACAGATTATGGGCATTCGGTGCTTCGGGATTATAGGTAATATTGTCGACGAGATAATCATTGATCAGTACAGAACATTCGTATTCGCCCTGCCCGTGCCATTGCTGAATAATCGCATCCCGCATTGCGCGTACTTGTTCGAGACGTTCAGGGATCGTCAGACCGTCCGTGAATTCGAGATAGCGAGGATGAAACTTCTTTACCCGTTTGGTGATCGGGGAGAATTCATACTCCTGCTGATCCGCCAGAAAGAAAAGTTCGGGATCGGAAAATTTCAGCCGGTGATAGAGTTCATTCATCTCCGTCAGTGAAATCTCATTTTCCAGTTCGATTTCTTCAAGACCGGCTTTCATTCCTTCGACAAGTGTTCGAGCCGCCTGTTTCTGTTCGTCGGATAGATTACGTAAATGATAATCCTGCAGGCCGCGTCCCGCACTCACGGTCGGCAGATTCATGCTTTCCGTCTGACTGAGGACAGAAGAGTTTTCCGGGGTGGTCAGTACAGAAACGGTTTCCGTCTTTTCCGAGCGGGAACGGACAAAGTGCCAAACCGTTCTGCCCGCAAAGACAAAGCCCAGTACAAGAACACCTGCCAGCAGCAGTTTAACGCCCTGTTTTAAGCGGCGTTTTTTCCTTTTCATGTCCGTTTCCCTCCTTTTCCTTTTTCTCTTTCAGCCTGATTGAGTATAGTGAGTCTATGTTTAGTCAATGTACCATATTTTTCAATGTCACTTTCATTCTTTGCGCAAATCTTAATCTGAAATTCTCTGAGGATTAACCGAAGAAAATCGCAGAGCATCCCGTTTTTCGGGAGTTTCTGCATTACTGTTCGATATCCGTTTAATTTTTATTCCGTCATTTCGTGTTTTTCAAACCATTCTTTGACATCGCTCATCGTATCTTTCAGACAGCCTTCTTCAAAAGGCACGGTGTTTTTCGAGATCGCAACAAGTTCACGGAATGGTTTTGTTCCGCCGCACTTTGCCATGGCGACATAGTCTTCAAAGGCATGCGGATCCTTGTGCTGCAGACGGCTCCAGAATTGCAGGGCAACGACCTGCGCTAAAGTGTAATCGATGTAGTAGAACGGATCGAGGAAGATGTGCAGCTGACGCATCCACCAGCCTCCCCGTTCGAGAAAGTCGATTTCATCGTAGTCTTTCTGCGGCAGATACTGTTTTTCAAGTCTTCTCCAGCAAGCCATGCGTTCATCATTATTCCATTGCGGATGGTCGTAGACTTCATGCTGGAAATGATCGACCAGAACACCATACGGCAGGAACTTCACGGTTCCTTCGAGATGCGTGTAATAATATTTATCGACATCTTCTTCAAAGAACAGCTTCATCCATGGCCAGGTGAAGAATTCCATGCCCATCGAATCAATCTCGGCACTTTCGGAAGTCGGCCATACAAGTTCAAACGGGAATGCATCCTTGCTTAACCAGGCCTGGAAACCGTGTCCGGCTTCATGAGTCAGCGTTTCAATATCCCCATTTGTGCCATTAAAGTTGGCAAAGATAAAGGGGGCGCCATAATCCGGCAGCGTCTCGCAATACCCGCCAGCCGCTTTGCCGGGTTTGGCACTTAAATCCATCAGTTCCTGATCGACCATCATCTTGAAGAATTCGCCAGTCTGCGGTGATAGTTCCTGGTACATCTGCAGAGCGCGGGCAACGAGTTCTTTTTCCGGATACTTTGGCATCGGGTTGCCAGACTTGAAGGAGACTTTTTCATCCCAGGCTTTCAGCGTATTCCCGTCATAGCCATGACGTTTTGCCTGAGCTTTATAGAGTGCCATCGCAACCGGTACAACATCTTCGAGCACGTTTTTACGGTACGTTTCCACATCATCACGGTCATAATCAAGGCGGAACATGCGGTAGTAGCCGAACGGGATGTAATTGTCATATCCCAGTTTTCTTGCCATTTTCGTGCGGATCTGAACGAGCTGATCAAAAATATCACCGATTTCCTGCTCATGAGTGGCAAACCATCCCCAGTATGCCTTATGAGCCGCTTTTCGTACTTCCTGATCCGGATCGTTCATATATTTTTCCAGACTGGCAAGAGTATGGACTTCGCCGTTGAAATCAATCTGGGCTGAAGCAACCACATTCTGATAGCGGCTGGCCAGTTTGTTTTCTTCCTGTAAGTCCGGAATGATCTGTGACGACATCGTCTTCTGCGCAAATTCATGCATTAAAAACCACGTTTCCGGTACGTCGTTTCTGAGTTGTTCGCAATACGGTGAATTCAGAATCACCGCATCGATCTGATGGTAGGCGTTATCGAGAACCGGACTGATCGTATCGAAATAGTCGCATTCATTTGTATAGAATTCATCGCGGGTATCAATCGTATGACGTGTGCTTGCCAGCTGCATTTCCGTCTGAATGTGCTTTTCAAGAGTGTTCAGCTCCTTGAATGCTTCAAAAAAAGCCGGATAGTCGGCTGCTTCTTCCAGACGTTTTTGCAGGGCGGAGAGTTGATTTAATGATTCGTCCTGATCCGGACGGATATAAGAAATTTCTGAAAAAGTCATAGGGACTCCTTTCGTATTTTTCTGATCTGTGTCTTCTTATTATCCGCAATTCTGCAGCCAAAATCCAAAATTTATCCTTTCCTCATGACAGTTCACCTTGAAACGACACAGTCTCTTTCAAACCGCTTTTCACATGGTAAAATCCGCTTGGAGGATTATCCGCATGAATTTAAATTTTGAACCGTTTTACCAGAATCTGATCGACACTCTTGCTGCATATCATCTTGCCTATTCCACTATGGCAACCGATCAGGTCACAATCGCGCCGAAAAAAGGTGCACCGCGTGTCAACCAGGCTTTAGCTCTGCTTGCCCGTGCTTCTTTTGAAATCGAAAACAATCCCGAAACCATTGAAAAGATCCGTGACTACGCCACACGTCTTCCGGAAGGCTCTTTAGAGCGCAAGGAAGTCGAGCTGAGACTTCGCAATATTGATGACTCTGCTGCTATACCGGCTGACTTCTATCAGGAACTCATCCAGACGCGTGCTGATTCCGGTACGGCATGGCATGAAGCAAAGGAAAAGTCCGACTATAAGCTTTTCCAGCCGCATCTTGAAAACGTCATCGCCAAAACGCTGAAAGCCCAGACTTACTCTTCCCGTTATACCGGTGATAACGCCTATGATCTTGCGCTCGATTTATACGAACCGGGTCTTGATCAGAAACAGTACGATGAATTCTTTGAAGTCATCAAGGAAGACCTGATTCCGTTTATTGCCAAAGTTCAGAAGGCTCAACAGATCGACATCACCAAGATGTCCCAGCCGATTGATGTCGAACGTCAGGCGAAGTTTGCGAAAATCGTGATGGATTATCTGCAGGCCGATCCCGAACGCGTCTATCTATCGACAACCGAACATCCGTTTACGGAGTTCTTCTCCAATAATGATGTGCGCATTACGACTCATTATTTTGAAGACAACTTTCTTGGCGGTATTCTCTCGATCGTTCATGAATACGGTCATGCGCTCTATATTCTCAATGCCAATCCCGCTTTTGATAAAACAATGCTGATTGATGCGATCGGTTCCGCCGCCCATGAAACACAGTCCCGCTTCCTGGAAAACCATATCGGTCGCTCTAAAGCTTTCTGGTCCTATCTGTATGATCAGCTCGTGGAATATTTCCCGGAATTTAAGGACACCAGCCTCGATGAACTCGTCGAAATGATCAATGCCTCAACTCCGTCCTTAATCCGTACAGAAGCCGATGAGTTAACCTATCCGCTCCATATTGTCATCCGTTACGAAATCGAAAAACAGATGGCAGATGGTACGATCGATTACGATCACCTGCCGGAATTATGGGCGGACTACTACGAAAAGTATCTCGGTATTCGTCCGGCAAACGATAAGGAAGGTGTGCTGCAGGATGTGCACTGGTCCGATGGCGGTATTGGCTACTTTCCGACTTATGCGCTCGGTTCAGCTTATGCTGCACAGTTATATGAAGCCATGGCCAGCACATTTGATGTCGACGAAGCACTGCGCACCGGTCATATTGAAAAAGTCGTCAACTGGCTTAAAGAAAACGTTCAGCAGTACGGCGCACAGAAAACGATGCGTGAAATTGTCGAAGAAGTTTCCGGCAAACCGTTTGATCCGCATATCTATACAACCTATCTCAAGGATAAATATTCGAAGATTTATCATATTGAAGACTAGAGATTTAAAAACAGCCCCCTCCGCATACAGTACGGAAGGGACTGTTTTTCTTTGGCGTTTAATCGTATGCCTTAGAAACAAAACGGCCTTAGATTTTCATCTAAGGCCAAATGAGGAAATATTATCTGAAGAATCACTCAGCACGAGTGATTAATCGCCATCTGTTTTACGAAGACCCGGTTTGTAGTCTTTTGCGGCAGCAACGATGAGGTCAACTGCGCAGTCGATCGGAATTCTTCCCGTATCGATGCACAGGTCATAGTAGAATGCTTTACCCCATTTGCGGCTGGTGAAGTATTCGTAGTGAGCTTTACGACGTTTGTCTTTATCTTTCAGACGTTTGTCGATTGGGACATCGGTCTGTCCGTATTCATTGATAATCCGGTCTTTACGTGCTTCGTCATTGGCATAGATAAAGCAGCTCATCGTATCGGGTACATTTCTTAATAAGTAATCGGCACAGCGACCGACGATGACGCAGTTTCCCTGTTCTGCTAATTTGAGAACGACGCGGCTCTGTGCTTCAAAAAGCTGTTCGTTCAGGTTGAATCCAAAACTACTGCTCGTAAAGACAGCAGAGAAACGTCCCTGTTCCTCGCCGTTTTCTTCAATGAATTCTTTCGCAAATCCGGTTTCTGTTGCGATCTTTTCAACTAAGTTCCAGTCGTAGAAGCCGTACCCTAAAGCTTCCGCAACTTTGCGGCCAATTGTACGTCCCCCCGAACCGAATTCACGGGTAATTGTAATCACTTTAGCGCTCATAATGAACCTCTTTCTAAGAATCCTTTAATCTTCCAAAGAAGGGGTAAGGGTTATTTTCTATATCCATTATAAAACCATTTCCCGGATTCGTCTTTGATTTTCCTCACATATTTCTAACAAAAAGGCCCGCCTTTTCATCGGAAAAGGCGGGTTTTCTGAATCGTTTTTTTACACGCAGAGCGAACTGTTCGTGTTTTGGCTAAAAGTTAAGCGCTTTTAACAATTACAGGTTGAGCGGTTTGTCGCTTGCGCCGTACTGCTCGTAATAGTGCTTGAGATCTGCTTCAAGTTTTTCATCGAGCATATTGCGTCCACGCAGGCTGTCGACGATTTCCGGAACGGAAACGATCGCTGCTGTCGGGAAACCGTAGAGTTCACTGACTTCGGCAAGAGCAGATTTATCGGATTTACCTTTTTCTGCACGGTCGAGGGAAACCATCAGACCTTTGATTTCAACGTTCGCCGCATTCTTGACTTTCGGTACTGTTTCTTCCATGGATTTACCGGAAGTGGTAACGTCTTCGATCATGATGACGCGGTCGCCATCTTTCAGTTTCGTGCCAAGGAAGCTTCCTTTATCGGCACCGTGGTCTTTTTCTTCCTTACGGTCGCTGCAGTAACGGATTTCCTTACCGAATAAGTCGTAATACGCTTCGGCTGTAACAACAGCAAGAGGAATTCCTTTATAAGCCGGTCCGAACAGAACATCGAAATCATCGCCGTACTGATCATGGATGGCCTTGGCATAGAATTCACCGAGCTTGCGAAGCTGCTTGCCTGTTTCGTAGCCTCCCGCATTCATGAAGAACGGGGAAATACGGCCGGACTTCAGTGTGAATGTTCCGAATTTTAAAACGCCGCATTCGAGCATGAAGTCGATAAATTCGTGTTTATAGTTGTTCATCTCTTCTTTTCTCCTTCTATATTTCCGGACTGTAAGTCAATCGCCTGATTCTACCATGAATCAGAGGTAATCTTCAGTCCTTTTCTCCTGTTTCCTGACGAATCCCGAGAAACACGCCCATGACTGCACTGATCGCGATTAAAACAGTCATGAGACTCACAATGATCTTTGTATTTTGCATATGACCTGTTCCTTTCTGATTCGTCTTTATTGTACTTGATTTTTGAACTATGCGTCTTTTGAGACTCCTATTTTCCGGCATTGAAAAAGGACTTCTGTCTGCTGATGACAGAAGTCCTTTTTCATTCATTTGTCTACCAGTTAATATGGACATTCACTGCCGGATGCAGAAAGCCCCAGACGAGATTGACATACCCCGGTTCGTAATTCACCTTGCAGGCCGAAAGCGTCGCCATATCAAAAGAACGGTTGTTTGCGAGAAAGAGCGGGTCATGAACCTGCACCATACCGTTGTCGTACCCGTATAAAAGGACTTCGTGGTTATAGCGCTTATCCGGATTCATCACCGTGTTTGGCTTTAAGGTAAACGCCACAACTCCTCCGGCTTTGAGAATCTTTTCAATCTCGAGGTCCGTCAGATAGTCTCCGCGGCTTTCCATGCCGTAATTCTGAGCTGCCCAGGCAATTCCGTGACCGGATGCCCCCATGACTTTGCCGACATTGAACTGACCATTAAAATAGCCGGCATTTGCCATCGCATAGGCGACATCGATCGGCTGATACGTACCAGCGTTCAGTCCTTCAAGTGCCATTGCGAGCACTGTTGGCACACAGCCGATGTGGCGGAATGTCGTATCCCCGAAGGAGACATTTCCCCACCTTGAATCGCTCTGAAAATAGCGCGGCACATTGAGCAGTTCGGTTTTAATGACCGTCCCATTTTTGTCGGTCGTAAAGACAACATTGCCTTCAAGAACTTCACCGGAAACCGGTCTTCCATTGCGGTCGTAGATTTCCATATTGCCGTTCTTGTCGATCATCATCTGCGTATTGGACACACTGCTGCTGCCGTTGTAGAGCAAGGTGGCATTATCGCGGTCGAAAGTATAGGTCGTACTGCCAATCTTCGCATTGCCTTTAACAGCCCGTCCGTTTGAACCGTAGTAGCGCACAGTTTCTTTATTCGGAACTTTGACAAAGGCATTCTTAATTTCAGTTCTGCCGTTGGAGTCAAAGTAGCACCAGTCGCCATCATAGTAAGCCTCACCATAAGAAGGCGTTCCGGTTTCGTCATACCAGACATCTCTTCCGTTTTCCTGTTCGATCGTATTGACCTTCGGGGCATAGAAACTGACTTCTTCCGGATGCCAGCCGTTATGGGCAAGAGTGTTGTATTCATTTTCGGAGCGGCAGAAATGATGAGTACCGGCTGCGGTCGCATTCGGGTTGTAGCAGCGGTAAATCGGCTTGCCCGAAGTTCCTTTCATGCCATACCAGGCAATTCCTTCCGCTTTCCAGCCGGCTTCAATCAGACATTGGCGTTCATACTCATCGACTGTATAGTGATGATCACCGTTATTGGAATTGAGCAGACGATAAACGGGAACGGCATTCGCATCCTTCTCTTTGAGGGAATACCAGGACACACCTTCTTCAACCCAGCCGCCGCGCATTAAAACAGCACGTTCGTTTTCATCGAGGGTATAGAAATGTTCAGAAGTATTCGGGTTATATAACCGGAAGACACGGTCGTATTTACCGGAAACTTCCTGGAATGCTTTTGCCTTGGTGGAATATGTGGAAATGCCGCGAAGCAGTTCTTTATCTGTACTCGCTGCTTCATTGTCATACTCACTCATCCCCTCTATACTCGGGATCTCTTCGATATACTGACCCATTTGGGCGTTTGAAGATTCACTTGCGGTTTCGAATTCTTCAAAGTCCATCTCATTAGCCAGTGCCGGGGTGATATTCGTCATAGCCATCGCAAAAGTGAGGGCTGCCGTAATGATTTTTTTCATGAATCCGGGCTCCTTTCTCAAGCAGGAAGATTAAAAACAGATGAGTTCATAATAGCTTCTGTTCACTGAAAACAGTTCCTTTTCATCTGTCCGTTTTTGCATATCTTCTTTTTTAAGCTATCTCGCTATCCATTTCAAGCATCCGTGTCAAATTTAACATTCATCGCCTGCTTTTTCAGAGAAAAGAAAAGGAACTGACCATTTTATTTTCCGCATATGCGAAGAGGTCAGTTCCTTTTGAAATTCATGTTTTATTTCCGTTTTCGTTTAGTTTTTAAATCTGATTTCGAATTTAGGATGTTCAAGAAGCATCAGGCGGCAGACCACTGCGCCGATCGCATTGCCCAGTACAATCCATAACAGGTTCCAGCTCCAGATCCATGCCAGCCCCATGTAAGCTAAGTCGGCAATAGAGTGTTCGAAACCGCAAAGGATAAAGACGGTTACGCAAAGGAAGCATCCGGATTTAAAGCCTTTGCTCCAGCTGTAGACCGCAAGGAACATCAGCACCCCGCAGAAACAGCCGTTAATAAACGCCATATACCATGGCAGTGCCGCTTTGGCGAGGGCGAGTGTCTGAGCTGCTTCAATCACACCGCTATTCCACCGCAGCATGGCGGTTACGGCTAAGGCGCCGATTGTGTTGCCGGCTAAAATCTTTAAGTAAGGCAGATCCTTATCGCCGAACCAGCCGATTTTACCGGTAAAGAGGTCGAGTTCAAACAGGCACACGAAACATAACGCAAATCCGAAGAGAATCGCACCGAGCGGCTTATCTGCTTTGACAAACAGATAGGAAGCCATCGCAATTAATGCGCCGGCAGCGATCGATTTTTTCATGCCCTTCACTTACTTGTTCATCTCCGCTTCGATCATCGCATAGGTTGCGACAGGATCTTCTGCTTTGGTGATGGAACGGCCGACTACGATATAGTCACTGCCCTGTTCGCGGGCGAATGCCGGAGTGGCAACGCGTTTCTGGTCATCCTTAGAATCGGAAGAGAGACGGATACCCGGAGTTACACAGAGGAAATCCTTACCGCAGGCTTCCTTGATTGCCTTAACTTCGTGTACGGAACAGACAACACCATCAAGTCCTGCTTCTTTTGCTTTTGTCGCATAGCGGACAACGGAATCAATAACCGTTCCCGGAATACCCTGTTCTTCATTCATCGCTTCCTGAGAAGTGGAAGTCAGCTGGGTAACGGCGATCAGCAGCGGAGTTTTACCGGAAGTGCAGCCTTCCATCAGGCCTTCCTTGCCGGCTTTCATCATGGAAACACCACCAGCCGCATGGACGTTGGTTAAATCCACACCAAGACGGGCGAGGTTTTTCATACCGCCTTTAACGGTATTCGGGATATCGTGAAGCTTGAGATCCAGGAAGACATCGTGTCCTGCTTCTTTGATTTCACGGACAAGATCAAGACCTTCTGCATAAGTCAGTTCCATTCCGATTTTCACCGTGATCGGAGAGTCGAACTTAGCAAGAAAGTCCATAACTTCTTTGCGGCTCGAGAAATCGAGCGCCACAATTGTTTTATTCATTTCAATTTCCTCCTTCAGCTTTTCTTTCATTTCTGTGACTTCATTTTTATATCATATGGCCGTGGGTAATGTTTTAAACCTTATTCTTTTGCGGGTGTTTTATACGTTTTCCTTTCGCAATTGAACAGATCGGGCTTTTTGTTCAGCCTTTTCATCCCCTCAAAAAAACTGCCCCGCCATGTGGCAGAACAGTTTTACTTATGAGCTGATTTCTATTTTTTAGGCAAGGCCTTACCGATGGCTTCCTTCACGGAGCCGACACGGTATTTTTCAAGGACAGCCGGCAGTTCTTCGATCATTTTCGGGCAGGCCCACGGATCGACGAAGTTTGCCGCACCGACTTCTACTGCACTTGCACCGGCATACAGGAATTCGAGGATATCCTCGGCATTGCTGATCCCGCCGCAGCCGATAATCGGAATATTCACTGCCTGGGCACACTGGTAAACCATGCGCAGCGCAATCGGTTTGATTGCCGGACCGGACATACCGCCGGTTACGTTACCGAGTAACGGTCTGGCGGTTTTGAGATCCATGCGTAAGCCCTGTACGGTGTTGATCATGACTAAGCCGTCTGCACCGGCACCTTCAGCCGCTTTGGCAAGGTCGACGATATTCGTCACGTTCGGAGTCAGTTTGACATAGACCGGTTTGTCCGCTTTGGCTTTAACCTGACGGACGGTTTCTGCTAAGGCTTCGGGATTAGTTCCGATGGCCATGCCGCCTGCCGATACGTTCGGGCACGATACGTTTAATTCAAATGCCTTGATCACCGCAATGTTACTGAGGCGGGAAACAACTTCGGCATATTCTTCGATGGTCGAGCCGGCAACGCTGACCATGACTTCAGTATCGAATTTTTCAAGGAAAGGCAGTTCCTTTTCCTTAAAGAAATCGACACCTTTGTTTTCAAGACCGATCGCATTGAGCATACCGCTCGGCGCTTCGGCAATACGAGGCAGCGGGTTACCGATCCGGGCATTGAGGGTGACGGATTTCGTCACGAGCCCGCCGAGCAGGTTCAGATCGTAAATCATCGCAAATTCACGTCCGTTCGCAAAGCACCCGGAAGCCGGAATCACCGGATTTTTCAGGTTTAATCCTGGAAGATTGACGGATAAATCCATTACAGTACCACCTTTCCGATCGGGAAGACAGGTCCGTTCTTGCACACGCGCACTGGCGTTCCGTCCTTGTCGACCATGACACAGCCAAGGCATACGCCGAAGCCGCACCCCATACGGCTTTCAAGCGAAATGTAGCCTTCTGTGTAAGTTTTCTGAATGGCACGGAGCATTGGCAGCGGACCACAGCTGAGAACAAAGGAACAGACGATGTTATTGGCTTTTACCCCATCGAGGACAGTTCCCTTTACACCCATTGAACCATCCATTGTGCAGATGATCGGGGTAATGCCGAGCTGTTCGAATTCGCTCTGGTAGAACACTTCATCAGCGGTATTGAAACCTAATACCACATGAACTTTGGTTCCTCTGTCCTGATACGCTTTTGCGGTCAGCAGAAGAGGAGGAGTTCCGACACCGCCGCCAAGGATGAGGACTTCATCTTTAGCCGCAATCGGAAAGCCCTGACCGAGCGGTCCGAGGATATTCAGAGAATGTCCCGGACGCATGCGGCCAAGTTTATCGGTTCCTTTGCCCATAATTTTATAGACAAGGGTTAATACATTTCCTTCCACCCAGGAAACAGAAATCGGACGGCGCAGGTAGAAGTCCGGAACGCTGATCTGAACGAACTGACCCGGTTTAGCGAGAGTAGCAATTTCAGTTTCTAATTCCATCTTGAATATATCTTTGGCAATGGGTGTATTGGATAAAATTCTGGCTTTGGATTCTTTCATAGTTAAGTTCCTTATTTTCCCATTTCGTTCATGGAGATCATGGAGAAAGAGAGGGATTCAAGTACGCCCATCAGCGCATTGGCTGTATCTAATGCCGTCATACAGAAAATGTTATTTTCGGATGCGACACGGCGGATGATAAAGCCATCGTCTTCATTCTTGCGGGAATGACGTGACATGGTGTTGACAACGTAGTTGACTTTGCCGGTACGGATAATATCCACAACGCTTGGTACGTCGGACTGTTCTTCGATCTTCGCAGCATCGTGAACAAACAGGCCGTTTTCACGCAGGTATTTTGCGGTACCCGGAGTCGCATACAGACCATAGCCGATATTTGCGGCACGTTTAGCGAGTTCGAGTGCTTCCGGTTTGTCGCGGTCGGCAATCGTAAAGAGGATGTTGCCATGTGGCGGTACTTTGATACCTGCCGCAATCAGTGCTTTATATAATGCTTTTTCAAGGTTGATATCGGAACCTAAAGCTTCCCCGGTCGATTTCATTTCAGGGCCGAGAACGGTATCTACAGAACGCAGTTTGGCGAAAGAGAATACCGGCACTTTGATAAAGACACGTTCCTTGTCTTCCGGACGGTAACCCGGAGTCACACCCTGTTCTTCAAGAGAATGACCGAGAACTGCCATTGTGGCTAAATGGGACATTGGGACACCGGTGATCTTGGACAGGAACGGTACAGTACGGGAAGAACGCGGGTTAACTTCGAGTACATATACCTGGTTGTTCACATCGACGATGAACTGGATATTGTACAGACCGATAAAGCCGAAGCCTTCACCGATGCGTGTTGCATAGTCGATGATCGTATCTTTGACTTCCTGGCTGATCGTCTGAGTCGGGTAGACGGAGATGGAGTCACCGGAGTGGACACCGGCACGTTCGATATGTTCCATGACACCCGGAATATAGACGTGCTTGCCATCGGCGATCGCATCGATTTCAAGTTCCTTACCGACGATGTATTTGTCGACAAGGATCGGGGCATCGTGGCTGATTTCCTTAACCGCATTCGCCATGTAGACGCGCAGTTCTTCATCGTTATGAACGATTTCCATTGCACGGCCACCTAATACATAGGAAGGACGGACGAGTACCGGATAGCCGATACGGCTCGCGATATCGAGTGCTTCTTCAACGGTTAATGCTGTTTCACCTTTTGGCTGCGGGATGTCGAGTTTGTGCAGCATGTTTTCAAATTCATGACGGTCTTCGGCAAGATCGATGCTGTGCAGGCTTGTACCGAGAATCTTGACACCGTGTTCGGCAAGAGAAGCCGCAAGGTTGATGGCAGTCTGACCACCGAACTGAACGACTACGCCTTCCGGTTTTTCAAGGTCGATGACTTCCATGACATCTTCAGTTGTTAATGGTTCGAAATACAGTTTGTCGGAAATGGAGAAGTCTGTGGAGACTGTTTCCGGGTTGTTGTTGATAATGATGGCTTCATAGCCGGCATGACGCAGAGTTTCTACGCAGTGGACAGTCGCATAGTCGAATTCGACACCCTGACCGATACGGATCGGACCGGAACCTAATACGACGATCTTGCGGTTGTTACTTGGAATACTTTCGTTTTCCTGTTCGTAAGTGGAGTAGAAGTACGGAGTCGCACTCTTGAACTCGCCTGCGCAGGTATCAACCATTTTGTAAACCGGGATGATTCCGTTGGCATGACGCAGTTCGTAAACTTCTTTAGCGGTCACATTCCATGCCTTGGCGATGACGCTGTCGGAGAAACCGTTTTTCTTGAGTTCGAGCAGAACTGCCGGATCCATCGGATGATCCGCCATTTCCTTTTCAAGACGGAAGATGCGTTCTAAATGATGCAGGAAGAACGGATCGATCTTGCAGGCATCAAAGATTTCCTGAACAGTCGCACCTTCACGCATGACTTTTGCGATCGCAAAGATACGCAGGTCACTGTTGGTGCGGATCATGTCGAATAATTCTTCACGGCTCTTGTCGTCGAGATCTTTTAAGTACAGATGATCGACTTTCATTTCCAGAGAACGGATACCTTTGAGGAAAGATTCCTCGAAAGTACGGCCGATGGACATGATTTCACCGGTAGCTTTCATCTGAGTTCCCAGTCGGCGGTCCGCATTCGGGAATTTATCGAACGGGAAGCGCGGGAATTTGGAAACCACGTAGTCGATTGCCGGTTCGAAGCAGGCATAGGAAGACTTCGTGATCGGGTTGAGGATTTCATCGAGAGTCAGGCCGACCGCAAGTTTTGCGGATATACGCGCAATCGGGTAACCGGTCGCTTTGGAAGCGAGGGCGGAAGAACGGGATACACGCGGGTTAACTTCGATGACAAAGTATTTAAAGCTCTTCGGATCAAGAGCGAGCTGGACGTTACATCCGCCGCAGATGCCTAAAGCACGGATAATTTTTAAGGAAGCGGAACGCAGCAGCTGGTTTTCGCGGTCTGTGAGCGTCTGAACCGGTGCAACGACGATGGAGTCACCGGTATGCACACCGACCGGGTCAACGTTTTCCATGTTGCAGACAACGATGGCGCTGTCGTTGGAGTCACGCATAACTTCGTATTCGATTTCCTTGTAGCCGGCGATGGACTGTTCGATTAAGCACTGATGAACCGGAGAAATTTTTAATCCGGCATCGCAGACTTTGCGCAGCTGTTCTTCATTGTCCGCAAATCCGCCGCCTGTACCACCTAATGTGTAGGCAGGACGTACGACAACCGGATAACCGAGCTGCTTGCAGTATTCAACAGCCTGGTCAACGGAGTGAACGATGTCACTTTCCGGAACAGGTTCGTTAATTTCCTGCATCAGGGAACGGAACAGTTCGCGGTCTTCGGCACGCTGGATTGCTTTTAAGTCGGTACCGAGAATTTCAACACCGTATTCTTCAAGAATGCCGTCTTCGGCAAGTTCAACAACTAAGTTCAGACCTGTCTGACCACCAAGGGAACCGAGGATGGCATCCGGTCTTTCTTTATAGATGACGCGTTTTGCGAAATCGAGTGTGATTGGTTCGATATAAACCTGATCGGCAACAACGGAGTCCGTCATGATCGTTGCCGGGTTGGAGTTAATGAGGATGACTTCATAGCCTTCTTCACGTAAGGACTGGCAAGCCTGAGTTCCGGCATAGTCGAACTCAGCAGCCTGACCGATTACGATCGGACCGGATCCGATAACCAGAATCTTTTTAATATCGTCTCTTCTAGGCATTTTTCTTCTCCTCCTTTGCAGTGTTCATGACATGGATAAAGTAGTCGAACATTCCTTCGGCATCTTTCGGACCCGCATTGGCTTCCGGATGGTACTGCAGGGAGAATACCGGATACTTCTTATGGGCAACACCTTCGCAGGAACCGTCGTTTAAAGCTTTGTGAGTCATGACTAAATCTGTGCCTTCCAGGGAATCTGCATCAACTGCATAACCATGGTTCTGGCTGGTAATTTCAACATGGCCATCGCGCAGATCTACAACCGGATGGTTGCCTCCGCGGTGTCCGAATTTTAATTTGTAAGTCTTCGCACCGCATGCAAGAGAAATCAGCTGGTGACCGAGGCAGATTCCGAAAATAGGAACCTGACCGATCAGTTCGCGTACAGTCTCGATTGCTTCCGGTACGTCAGTCGGGTCGCCGGGACCGTTCGTTAACATCACGCCGTCCGGGCAGAAGTTCATAATTGTCTTGGCATCGGTGTTCCATGGAACAACTACGATGTCGCAGTTTCTTGCGGATAAATCACGGATGATTCCCAGCTTGCAGCCGAAGTCCATCACAACGACTTTCAGACCGCGGTTTGGCACGGAGTACAGGCGCGGTGAGCTGACACGTTTAACCTGATCATGCATAACCGGGGTATTGCGGATTGTTTCAAGCACCTGATCGATATCGGCATCGGCATTGGCCATCATGGCACGCATAACACCTTTTTCGCGGATGCGGCGTGTGATTGCACGGGTATCGACATCATAGATGCCGGCGATGTTCTCCTGTTTGCAGAAGTCAGCCAGTGTGGAATTTGCGCGCCAGTTGGAATAGTCGTCGCATAAATCTTTAACGACCATGCCGAATGTAGCTGGTTCAATGCTTTCCCAGTCATCACGGTTAATTCCGTAGTTACCGATCAGCGGGTAAGTCAGCATCACAATCTGGCCGCAGTAGGAGTTATCTGTGAGGATCTCCTGGTAGCCGGTCATTGAGGTATTGAATACCAGTTCGCCGACTTTGAAATTGTCTGAGCCGAACGCTTTGCCCTTCCAGACGCTTCCATCTTCTAAAACAAGCAATCTGTCCATATTTTCTCCTCCCTTTGAAATGTTGAATCATTCAACATTGAGTTGGTTTTTTCGGGTAAATCTTTTTCTTACATTTCTTTTGTATATACCGGTTTTCCTTCAAACCAGGTCTGCTTGATGTCTACGACACTCTTCCAGCCGCCAAACGGGGTGTTCTTCCCCATGGACTGGAATTTTTCAGGGTCGATCGTGACATCGGCATGCAGATCGGCGATGAAGAAATCAGGCCGGTATCCGGTTTCCAGCTTTCCGGTTTTTTCCAGACCGAAACGCGCTGCCGGTTTTTCCGCCATCCATTCGATCAGCTGGCGCAGTGACCAGCGTTTCTGGCTGTGCACAAATTCCGTGTACAGCAGCGGGAAGGCGGTCTCTAAAGACACAATACCAAATGGAGCCTGTTCCATCGAGCGCGATTTTTCTTCCATCGTATGCGGGGCATGATCGTTGGCGATAAAATCGAGATCTCCGTTTTCGAGACCTTCGATTAAAGCCATACGGTCTTCATGGCTGCGCAGCGGCGGATTCATCTTCCACATCGGTCCTTTGACATCTTTGTCTTCGAGTAACAGATGATGGGCAGTGACTTCACCGGAGCAGTCCGCACCCTGTGCCTTTGCGGCATGCAGAGCCTGCACACTTTCTTTGGCTGAGATGTGGTCGGCATGGTATTTAAGACCGTTGCCGATGACCATGACGAGGTCACGCTTGAGCTGTTCGCTCTCGCATGCGCTCGGAATGCCGATCCAGCCATTCTGTTTGGCGTATTCACTGTCGTGGACGCTCGCTTTTGGCTTGCGGTAGTTCATATCTTCAGTATGACACGAAAACAGCACATCTGCCGCTTTTGCCTGCTTCATTGCCTGCGCCATGACTTCGCCGCTCTGAACACCGACACCATCATCGGAGAACCAGCGTATGCCTAAAGCCTTCAGTGCTTTATAGTCCGTCGGTACTTTGCCCGCTTCGTCATTGGTAATCGTTCCGAACGGGAAGACACGCACATTGGCGTTTTCTTCAATATGTTTTAAATAGCTTTCCATCGCTTCGACTGTGGATGGAAAAGGTCGGACATTCGGCATTGCAAAGACAGTTGTCACACCTCCTGCTGCAGCTGCCATTGTTCCGGTCGCAATCGTTTCCTTGGTGGTAAAGCCCGGATCGCGTAAATGAACATGGGTGTCGACCAGCCCCGGCAGAACAGCAAGTCCTTCGGCGTCGACAATCTGCCACTCTTCATCGTTACGTTCGATCGAAGGGGCAATCTCAAGAATTTCGTTTTCGTCAAATAACATTTCGCCATCCATCAGATGGTGGTTATGGAAAATTTTTGCGTTGGTGATCAGTGTTTTCACTCGTGTTCCTCTCTGGCAAAAGGCTCTAAGCCTAATGCTTTTTTCAGCATCGCTTTACGCACCAGCATGCCGTTATGCATCTGTTTGAAGATACGGCTCTTATCGCTTTCGACTAAGTCGGTGTCGATTTCAACGCCGCGGTTCACTGGGGCCGGGTGCAGGATGATCGCATGATCTTTCATACGGCTATAACGTTCTTTAGTCAGGCCGTACTTGGCAAGATAATCTTCATCATTGAGTGATTCTAGTGTTGCGCCGCGTTCTTTCTGAATGCGAAGCATCATCACAACATCTGCCCATTCGATCGATTCATCGAAGTCAGAAAACGGATAGCCTTCACGTTCCCATTCCTTCGGTCCGGCAAAGCGGACATTGGCATGGAACCGTTCTAACGCTTCCTTGTCACTAGCGGCTACTCGTGAGTGAGCAACGTCACCGCAGATCAGGACGTTGATGCCGTCCAAATGACCGAATTCCTGATAGATCGTCAGTAAGTCAAGCAGGCACTGCGAAGGGTGGTTGCCCTTGCCATCGCCGGCGTTGATGATCGGAATATTGATTCCTTCAAGCTCCTTGAAGTATTCATCCTGCGGATGGCGTATTACCAGAAGCTGGTAACCGACAGACTCGAATGTCTTAACGGTATCGTATAAAGTTTCACCTTTGGTTAAAGAAGAAGTTTCCGCATTGAAATCCACTACCTTTAAACCAAGCTGTTTTTCTGCACTTACAAATGAATAGTGGGTACGTGTCGAAGGCTCAAAAAAAAGATTGGCTGTAAGTACCTGATCACTTACAGGTAACTGCCAATCACAATGAGAATAGGAAAAAGCCTTCGCATCATCGAGCAATTCGAGGATCTCTTCGTTCGTCAGATCCTGCATAGTTAAAAGTGATTTTTTGTTCATATATAAAATCCCTCCGTAGCTTCGATGGAACAAGTTTAAGACTGCAAAACAGTCTCTTGTTCCCTGTCAGATGATGGACAGACATCTAAATCTTCAGTATTATATCACTTCGCATTCAGAACACAATAGCGATTTTCATTCACAGAAAAAGGCAGATTTTTCAGCCTCTTTCATTTGCCAAAAATCTGCCTCTGATGATCGTATTGTTATTTTTTCTAATCCATAAATATGGATTATCTAACATTTTCTGTCTTTTTCCTTTTTCTTACGGATTGCATCTCTTACATGGTGTATAGCCGGCAGCAATGAGTTCTTCCCTCGACTGGTGAACGTCCTGACGGTTTTTCGCACTCATGTCATCGACCGACTCGCAATCCGGGCGGTGGAATTTATGACTGTTCGTATTGAGTACGTAATCCTGCGCCACCGCATCTGCAGCACCGGCATTACCGGAAGACTGACTGGTTGTTGTTGCGGCATCATCACTCGCCCTGTTGTCGCCGGTCGCATAGTTGATTTCAACGCCCGGCTGAACGTTGTAACAGAAGACGTTGAACGATAATCCCTTACCGTTATCCTCAACCGATTTAGCCTGTATGAGTACTCCGTCTGCGACAAGATTGTTTCCATCAAACATCGGAGTGACCTGGTACATGACATGCATGTCCGTTTCCTTAATAAAATCAAGTGTCCGCATTTCAAAAGGCTGCATGCCTTTGGTATTCATATAGCGCGTACCGGTCATCAGGTTTTTCGGATTCGCATTCTGACCGGAAAGACTGAACGCAATTAAGTGGGAGCGGTTATAGAGTGCCTGACCATCCTTGATAAAGTCATAGCGATTCTGTACCCAACCCGTCGGATGGACGCTCGAGATATCGCCGCGCTCTTCTTCGGGCATAATTTCCTGACCTAAGCTTCCGTAGGCAAGAGTAACACGACCGAGATCATCGAGATCGAAATAGTGCTGGAAAGCTGTTGTTGTTTTTTCGTTTTCCTCAAAGTAAGGAACGTTGTTGTTGATCTCGACATACGGCTGACCACTGTAAGCCGGAATATCGGCGAGGGTAATCGGCAGTATCGCAGGATTGGGTTCTTTCCACTCTTCGCTTGTCTGCTCACTCTGTACACTCGATGTCTGCGAATCGGATGTTGCCTTCGATTCGCTGCTGATCTGCGAACTGGTAATACTTTGTGCTGTACTGCCTGAAGAATCGGATGATCCGGAGCCGCACCCGAACAGGCTTGCCGCAACGAAAAGCGACAGGAAAAGATGCGAGAAGCGGTTCAGATACAGCTTCATTCTGTTTCGTTTCATGATGAGTATTCCTTTCTGGATATAAATTTCAGTACATAGATTTCAGTACATAGATTTCATTCGATATTTTTTCTTCACTTCTTTTTCATTTTTTATGATCGCAGGAAGTTTTGCAAGGAGAACAATATAACAGATGACGGCAATGTCGCCAATAGAGAAAATATGTTCCCGGCTTTCGTTTTTGTTTCAAAAACAAACCGCAGAATCGGGATTTTTCATCTTTACCCTGTACGGATAAGCAGATAGACTAGAAATAGACACGGCTTGTCAGCCGCGTTGAAGAATAAAAAACTGAATCTGAATTGAGAGTATGAGAAAGAGAGAGTTCAAGATGGAAAACAACCTGAAATCCCCCAAACTTGTTGCGGTCGATATGGATGGTACGTTTGTTCATGAAGACAACAGTTATGACCGTCCCCGCTTTGAAAGAATCCTGAAACGCATGCAGGCTAAAGGTGCGAAATTTGTTGTGGCGAGCGGCAACCAGTACTACGAACTGCGTGACCTGTTCCCGGGTATTGACGAACAGCTTTCGTTCGTTGCCGAAAACGGCGCATTTGTTAAAGATGAAGACACGATGGTCTTTGCGGCTGATATGGACCGCCGCGCAGTGGAACGCGTTTTAGATCTGCACGAAGAACATCCGGAAATCAACCTGATTCTGTGCGGCTATGAATCCGCATACTGCCAGCGCGGTACGGTTACCCAGGAATACTTTGATTTCGTCCATATTTACTACCATCATCTCGAGTGGGTCGATAACCTGTACGAAGTCAAAGATCAGATCCTTAAATTTGCGCTGATGGTTCCAGAAGAACAGACCGAAGAATACTGCGAACTGTTCAACCGCGAACTCAAAGGACTTGTCGAACCGACGGCTAGCGGACATGGCTGCATCGACTTGATCATTCCGGGCTGCCATAAAGCATCCGGTTTAAAGCGGTTAGTTGAACGCTGGGGTATCAATCCGGAAGACTGCGCAGCTTTCGGTGATGGCGGAAACGATATCGAAATGCTGAAGTACTGCCACCAGAGCTATGCGATGGATAACTCCCCTCAGGCTGTTAAAGATGCCGCCAAACACGTCTGCCCGTCCAATGAGGATGACGGTGTTCTTGTTGTTCTCGATGAACTCTTCCCGGAATAGAAAATCCGTTTTGAACAGACCGGATTTTCTGATCTGACTCATTTAAAAACGAAGCACAGAACTTTATCACCGAAGTTCTGTGCTTTTTCTGTATTGAGCGACGTGATTATTTCACTATCACATAGTGAATTAGAACTACATACTGTTTATTTTCTTTGAAAAAATGCGAAGAAATTCGAAAGCTTATTAAGAAAAGCTTTATCATTTTCAGGCAAAATCCCATAAACATACGACGATTTCATCAGAATCTTTTTCTAGAATATAGATGTAAAGTCAGAGGTCAGCTTATGAACCAGAATGTTTTGTTTTTCCTGAAATTTAAAAAAGATTTGCAGTTTTATTATGAGTCGCTTTCCCTGCTCGACGCCCTTGGTGCCATGAAGGAACACGGCTATACAGCTGTTCCGGTGGTTAACTCAAGCGGCCGCTATGTCGGCAGTGTCACGGAAGGGGATTTCCTGTGGTTTATTCTGCAGAACGGAAATGATCCTTACACTCTCGAAAGTACCCAGGTCAAAGATATCATTCGCAAAGATTTCATGCCGGCAGTGAACGTTAACGTTTCCCTGCGTGAACTGCTTGAAACTTCGCTCCATCAGAATTACGTCCCGGTCATCGACGACCGCAATAAATTTATCGGCATTGTCACCCGTCAGACCCTGCTGCAGTACTTCGGCAAGCCGGAACTCGAGGCACTGACAACTGCCCCGCTTACCAAATCCAGAAAATCTGTCAAAAGAGAAGCGGTTAACGCTTAAGCGCCGTTTCTGATCCATCCGATCATGATTTTTACTCGCAGTAGTAAACCGCTGCGAGTTTTTTCGTCTTCCTTGGTAGAATGAAAACAGACAGTTTCTAAACCAGGTTTTTACCGTAAATACACAGGCGATTAAAAGATTACCTGATTTCATAATTTGAAAGGATTTAAAAATGAACGATTATCTGCCCTACTGTATTGCCGCTCTCTTTTTTATACTCGAACTCATTTCATGGCATGTCTGGAAATCCACCACTCATAAACCGCAGTCTATTGCCGTATCCATCGCCATGGTCTGTGAGTGGATCACAGCTCTGATTCTTGCTGTAAGTCTGCCGGCATCCTGGTCTTCCTGGATCCGTCTGCCGTATGCCTCATTATGGTGGACTCTTCTGCTCTTTATTATCGTGAGCCTTCTCTCAGTTCTCATCATTTCTACCGGTATGAAAAAGCCGCTAAATGAATCGTTTGTTCATGCCTATACAGCCCTGTTCGGTTTTCTGTTTTTCTGGATGCCGGAAACAAAAGAAGAAACACCGGAAGAATTCGAACATCTTACCGAAGGCATCAGTGAGCATGAAGACCAGCTCGAAGTGATTGAAAATGCGATGGATCTTGGCGAGACGACGCTTGGTGAAATCTGTACCCACCGCAGCGATATGGTCCAGCTGTCCATGAAAGACGATCCGGCGAAATGGAAACAGACCATTCTCGCCAACCGTCATACGTTCTATCCGCTCACCAATGAAAGCGAGGATGACGTGATCGGAATTCTCGATACGCGCGACTACTTCCGCATGCCGGGATTCGGTAAGAAGCAGATCCTCGACCACTGTGTCGACAAGCCGTTATTTGCGGCGGAAAACACAACAGCCGATGAACTGCTGCATATCATGAAAAACCGCAAAACGTATATTGCGATCGTTCTTGATGAATACGGCGGGGTGGTCGGATTAGTGACCTTGCACGATATTATTGAAGAACTCTTCGGCGAACTGTCGGAAGAGGAAGAAAAACGGCAGGCCGATATTGTGAAACTGCCTAAAGGCTTATGGCGCATCAGCGGTGAAGCCAATCTCAAAGATGTGTCCAAAGCCCTCGATACTCATCTTGAACTCGATGATTTCGAAACGTTCTCCGGCTATGTGATCGGTACTATGGGTTATATTCCCGAAGACGGCACCCAGCTCGAAGTTCAGATCGGGAATCTGATGATCCAGATTAAACGGATTGCCGGGCACCGCATCCGTCAGGCTCTCGTCCATAAAATCGTTCCGGATCCGACGGCTAAAGAAAAAGAAGCGAAGTAAATCATAAAAAAGACCGATTGAACTGATGAAGGTAAATCAGTCTTTTTATTTGAAATTCAGATTTGGATTTGGTTCAGGCTAAGCCGCAATACCTGCTTGTGCTTTTGCGTCCATAGTTTTAAAGGAGCGACGTACAAAGAGAATCGAGACAATAACCGATAAGAAATCGGCGATCGGCTGCGAGAAAACCATTCCTTCAATACCGAAGAACAGCGGCAGAATGAAAATCAGCGGCATGAAGAAGATAATCGTACGGGTCATGGAAAGGAATGCACCTTTGCCTGCCTGACCGATTGCCGCAAAGTAGTTCGCCGACAGACCCTGAATGCCCTGAATACAGATGCAGGCCATATTTACTCTTAACATCAGCGCGCCGAACTGCAGATACAGCTCGTCGCCGTTTCCGAACAGCTGGATTAACTGAACCGGCCAGAACTGGAAGAGAACTTCCACGAGTGAGCCGAGTACGACAATCGATACCATAGCGAGCAGGAGGGTTTTCTTTACGCGGTCATACTGCCGGGCACCATAGTTGAACCCGATAATCGGCTGAGCTCCCTGACCTAAACCGACAACCGCCGAAACGTATAAACCGTTCAGCTTGAAGGCGACACCGGAAGCCGCAATCGGAATATTGGCCCCATAAACCGACAGTGCGCCGTAGTGCTTGAACAGGTTGTTTAGGACGATCTGCACGGCAAGAATCGTCACCTGGTTTAAGGAAGCCGAAGCACCGACACTCGCAATACGTTTTAAATAATAGAAGTGCATGCGGTAATGATGTTTTTCGAGTCTGATCTGTTTAAACCGCGGCAGATAACATGCGCCGACAATCATCGTAGCCATCTGGCCGATAATGGTTGCCCATGCAGCCCCTGCCATACCCCAGTGGAAGACGAAGATGAATAACGGATCGAGAATACAGTTGATGACTGCGCCGACAATCATACTCATCATTGAGAACGTCGGTGAACCATCCGCACGGGCGAGCTGTGACAGACCATTCGACAGAATTAGAAATGGCATCCCGATCAGAATGATCCAGGAATAGTCACTGGCATACTGGTAGTTTTCGGCAGTAGCACCGAATGCCGGCAGCAGCACAGGCATCAGGATTTCCCCGATGAGCAGGTACAGAACGCCTGCCACCAGCATAAAGGTCAAACCGGCACCGACGGTTTTTGCGGCTTCTTCTTTTTTACCCTGACCGAGTAATAAGGAGTAGTTTGCGGCGGAGCCGACGCCGAGTAAAAGGGCGATCGCCAGTCCGATCGTTGTAAACGGGAATGCGACGGTGGTCGCACCATTTCCTAAATAACCAAGTCCCTGACCGATAAAAATCTGGTCGACAATGTTGTAAAGCGAGCTCACCAGCATAGCGACAATGGATGGCAGGGAAAACTTAAAGAGAAGTTTCGAGATTTTCTCATATCCGAGCGGATTTTCATGTGCTGTATGTTCCAAAATTTTTTGACCTCCCTTATCTTTTCTTTGATGTTCTTTTGCTTCGTGAGTCAAAGTATAAAACATGTTGCCTGCTTAAAATATGCCAAAATCGTGCCTGAAGTAAAACAATATCGGGATGAATGCTGAAATATTTTCAAATTCGCCACAATCTGCCGGATGTGGTTGAGCAGGCAATGTGATCCCGGCATCACAGATTTTCTGTATTCCGTAAAAGCGCGCAGTCATTCTGACGTTCTTTTTTCCAATAAAAAAGCCTTCCATGGTGCGCCTTTACCAAAGTAAAGAGGCGTGGAAGGACTGCTAGTCACATCGAAACATGATTTTTGTAATAGATCCATTTTCTGGTAAGTTCTGTTTTTACGACTGGAGCAGGCGAAGAATATCTTCTTCCTGCAGATCGCTTTGTGGACGGTCGTTTTCATCAATATCCACCATCATCGCAATTTCACCGTCATCATCATAGACATGACACGGGAATGGTTTGCGGTTAATGCATTCAAAATGGAATCCGTCCTGGCCGGGGAGGCAGAAATAAAGAACGAGCGGTTCATCGGAAATGTTGATAATGCGGCTGCCCAACATCGGCGGAATCCGGTAGAACGAGCCTTCTTCAAGCTCTTCGCACCAGCATTCCCCTTCGGTTGAACAGTACATGATCAGACCTTCACCCTTCGTACAGAGCAGGTATTCTTCTGCGGCAGGTGTGCTGTGAAAGTGACCTTGTGTACAGAAATACTGGTCTTTGACCTGACCCGGATAAAGAACGAGTTCTCCCCAGCAAAGGTGTTCTGCATCATGGCGGGTATGCTTGACTCTCTGTTCGTAAATCACCGTTTCCGGATCCATGTCCGGATCCTGACGTTTAAAATAATCGGTATCTTTATAGCGGATCACTGTGTGGGGAAAGTCATTGCTTTCCGGACAGTCTTTCCACTGTGAAATCATTTCCGCTTTTAATGCGGGAATTGAAGAAATGTAATGATTTTTGTTCATGCTTGTATCCTTAGAAAAACCGGTAACCGGCTTTTATCTTACTTGATTTTTTCCAGGCAGATTAAACTCGGGGAACGCGGATTAAAAGGATGTTTGATTTCGAGGATTTCGAGCGAGGTCTGATCTTTCAGCCAGTCCATCAGAACCGCCTTTTCTTTCTCCCCTTCAGGATGAGGATAGAAGACTAAAGCCATTCTTCCTTTTTTACGCAGAAGTCGGACACACTGTTTCAGGGCGCTTAAAGACGAATCCGCCTGAGTCGCAATCCCGCAGAGTGTTTTGGGATCGTAGCCGTAATTAAAGATCACCGCATCAATGCGCCCTTCATATTCACGAAGATCCTGAAGGATCTGTTCGTGAGAATGCGCAAATCCAGTCACATGGGGGAATCTCTGATGTCCGGTTCCTGGCATTGCGTTCAGCTCTGTCTGAAAGCGTTCAAAGAGGTCGGGCTGGATTTCGTAGTAGAACACACTGCCGACTTTCTGTTCGATAAAAAAGATCGTATCCCGTCCGCGGCCGAGTGTGCCATCTACACAGAGTGCCCGAGGATGAAGGACAGGTATGAGAAAGTCATGGGCAAGCTGGGTCATTGCCTGCATAAGCAGCTCCTTTCCTCCCGTTGTCTGCCGTTCATTGTTTAGTTTACTATCTCAACAACTTTCTCGCTGTTATGATGAACTACTTTTTAACGGGATCATATTTAATTTTTCTCACTATGAGCGAAAACCATAATCATTTTCTTCTTCGCCTTCATCCGGGAAGGCAAGACGCCCGATGGTCAGACGTAATCGTTTAGCCAGCTTGGTGACTTCTTCATTCTGCTTCTCGAGCGTCATCAGCGTACGGTGCGCTTTTTCGCTCTGTTCACAAAGTGCATCCGCTTGCAGTTCAAGGATTTCGAGCTGTTTTTCGATCTGTTCGAGATTCTTCGCCCGATAAAAATTACGGGTGGAAGCAAGCAGGGTGAAGACCACTCCGGCAAGTGTGGTCGGGGAGACGAGCATGACGTGATTGGCAATCGCAAAATCCATCAGGTCCGATCCTTTTGAACACAGCCACGCAAAGACTCCTTCATTAGGGATAAAAAGAATGGCAACATCAAGTGTTTCTTCGTTGATATACTTCGATGCCACATCGAGAATATGTTTCTTGATATTGCGGCGCAGTTCCTTTTCGTATTGATCCGCATATTCCGGTTCGTCAATCATTTTCGTGTAGTTTTCCATCGGAAACTTGGAGTCGATGCATAGTACCTGATCCGTTCCGGGCAGATGGAACGCCCCATCACTGATCTTGCCGTTTTTAAGATGATACTGAGTCGCATAAATATAAGGAGAATCTCCGAGATACGTGCGGATGATATTTTCGAGCTGGTATTCGCCGAAGTTGCCGCGCCGTTTGGCATTGGTCATGACCTGCGTAATTGCCCGCATCTGACTGGTCAGTTGACGTGAATTTTCCAGAGAAATCCCGGTCTGTGCCTGCATGTTCTCCATGCGGAAATTCAGTTCCTTAATCGTTTCAAAGTTCACGCGTGACATTTCGTTTTCCTGCATGAGCCGTCTGGTCAGTTGATTCTGCCGTTTCATTAATACGTACAGACCAAAGACAATGACCACGAGCAGCAGAATGACGAGAACCATTAAAATCCAGGTGATTCCATCCATAGGCAGACTCCTTTCTTTCTTTTAAAGTTTGTTTGATTCACATTGTTCTTTCTTTATTTCAGACCGCTAAACTGCGGTACTAATTTTTCTTCGTTTCTTTCCTTCACAATCTTCTCTGCCAAGGCAAGCTGTTCTTCACGACTCGTTTCACGATCGGCGAGAATCGCACGATGGAGCAGTTCCTGCAGAGTATCGCCGATTGCCTTACCCGTAATTCCGAATTTCTTATTCAGATCATTCCCGTTGACCTCTAAGTCGGAAATCCGCATTGGCAGAATCGCCTGCCTTGAGCGGTCGTATTCGGCATAAGTCTGCAGCCGTTTCAGACGGTCATGCTGGGTATGCGCCATGATATCCCCATACTGAACCGCAAAAAGATGTTTAGTCTGCAGGGCATTCAGGCCTTCTGTAACATGAAGCCGATAGAAGTTTTCAGGTACAGGATCAAAAAACGTATCGTGCAGTTTAACGAGTTTGATGATTTCATCTGCCATTTTTTTCGGGAGTTTTAAAACCTGCGCAATGTTTTCGGCAATTTTTGCGGATTCAATTTCATGCTTTTTAAAATGGTCTCTTCCGTCATATGTCTTTTTGACAGCCGGTTTCCCTAAATCATGAAGCAGCAGGGTCCACAGACACACAGGTGATTTGTCCTGCAAAGCAGACAGTGCATCAAGGGTATGGTGTAGGACATCCGTATAGTGATAAACCGAATTCTGTTCCGTATGCAGGCATACATCAAGCTGTGGAATCCACGGACTGAGCAGCATCGTCATCTGATCGAGAATCTGCGGCGAATAAGCAAGGATCTCTTCGACTTCCGGCACAATGCGCTCAACCGGAAGATCTTGGGCGAGAGGATAAAGCGCGTCAATCGCTTCTCTGGTCTTACTTTCAATTTCAAATCCATAACGGCCGGCAAACCTGAACGCCCGAAACATGCGTAATGCATCTTCATTCATCCGCTCAAACGGATCCCGCACGGCGCGCAGGATTCCATCCTGCAGATCCTGACAACCATTAAACGGATCAATCAGACCTTTCTGATCATCCCAGGCCATCGCATTGATCGTAAAATCCCGTCTGGCAAGATCTTCTTCAATACTCAAGACAAAACTCACTGAATCGGGATGACGGTGGTCTTTGTATTCCCCTTCACTGCGGAAGGTCGTGACTTCAACCTGTTCATCTCCTTCAATGACGGTAATTGTGCCATGCGCAATTCCGGTCGGAATCGCATGGTCAAACAGTTCGTGAACCTGGTCCGGTTTTGCGCTTGTGGTGACATCAAAATCATGAGGCATCCGACCAAGCAGAATATCCCGCACGCATCCCCCGACTAGATCAGCCTGAAAGCCAGCCTGTTTCAGGGTCTGAATAATCTTTTTTACCGATGACGGGGTCATCTGTTCAAACGAGGAGCGGATCTGATCTGAATTTACATGTGATAAACCATTCTGATGTGTTTTCATGGTGCCCCTCCTTTTTCGTCTTTCGTCTGGTCAGAAAGTCTGCTGATATTTTTCTATTGTACCGTGGACCGCCTTGTTTAGCTGAAAAAAGGGCAGGCCTTTTTTCGCCTGCCCCCTGATCAGTTTTCAGATTCAGTGAATCGATGATCATTAGTTGAACATCTTGGTGTAAATCGGCATGGTGGTCTTCTTCACATCGTTGCCGATCATTGTATCCGCAAACATGAACTCGATGTCATGTCCCTGAGCTAAAGGCTGAACCACTTTGGAAATCCGCTGGAACACACCGGTATCACGTTCTTTGACATCGACGATAATAAACCAGTTGGTTTTGACATCTTCCGGTTTTGTTTCCGGATCACTCGTTTCAACGCGTTCTTTTAAATAGATCGCATTGATTGCCGGATCATGGAATCCGTAGGAGATCAAAGCCGCTTCAAGATCCTGCAAGTTGCCTTTCGGATCCTGCAGAAGCAGGTTTTCATCCTTACCGATTTTCAGCGGTTTCAGATTGGAACGGTAGTCTTTCACAAATTCCATCAGAAACTGCGTCGGGAACGGCATATCAGCCCCTTTCGGGTCGATGACAATGCCGGTAATTTCTTCCTTGGCACTGAGCAGTAATGGCATGTACTGAACCATGCCTAAAACGATGCAGTTGGTACCTTTTTCACCGTAAAGTTTTTTCACTTCATCCACACTGGTGAAGAACGGGAAAAGCTTCACGCCGTTTTCGTTGGTCACAACCAGCGGTGCGATTTTTGCGTCCGGCGCAAAATGCAGCTGGCCTTTTTCATCTCTTTCAGGTTCCTGATCCCATTTCACCGGAATCATGAGTTTTGTATCGACTAAAATCTGTGCTGCTTTAACTAAATTTTCATCACTGTTCTCTTCACGAAGTCGCTCGAGCGCCTCACGAAGGATTTCGTTATCAAAGTTGAAATCCATTATTCATTTCCTCCAATTGCGGCTTTGCGAAACAGAATCGACGGACTGGTGATGGAACGCAACTGCCACTCCAAATCATCACCGACTGCCCAGACATCGCTGAGCAGGTCGAAAAAGTTACCGGCAACAGTTATCAGGGTTAACGGACGGACTTTCTGACCATTTTCCACTAAATAGCCTTTTGCCTGCAAAGAGAAATTGCCGCTGACAAAATCCACTCCGGCATGCATGCCCTGTAAATCCGTAATGACAACGCCGTTATCCATTTCTTTGAGCAGTTTTTCAAAAGACTGATCACCGTTCTGGATATACAGGTTCATCGGGGATACCCCTGTTGCGCCGGCACCACTCTTAAAGCCGTTTCCGGTCGATTCGGCATTCATTTTAATCGCCGAACGGGTATTATGCAAAATTGTTTTGAAAACACCTTTGTCAATGAGTGTTTTCGTATAAGTCGGATGACCTTCGTCATCATAGTTCTGCATGTGGATGGCATCGAGATTTCGCGGATCATCAATGATTGTGATCTGATCGGAGAACACTTTCTCATTAAGACGGTTTGAAATCGGCGAAATGCCTTTATAAATCAGGTCTCCGCTGAACATGCCGGCAAAGCACGATAACAGGGTCGACATTGCTTCTTTTTCAAAGATAACCGGGCACGTTCTTGCCGAACACGATTTTGCGTTCAGCGTGCTTGCCACTTTGGCGATCAGTTCATCCACGAATCCTTCTACATCGAAAGTTTCGAGATCATAAACCGGACGGACGAGATAGCCATCACGCAGATCTTCACCTTCGACCATTGTGATATCGGCGACAACAGCCTGCATCTCGTATCCATCCTGAACGTTTACACCGAGGGTATTGGTCAGTTCACTTTCGTTTCTGCCGCTTTCAAATCCAAGCTGGTTCACCATCTTGACGCGCGGATCTGCCGCAAGCAGACGTTTTTCCAGATCAGCGAGGAATTCCTGAATGCGGCTTGCATCCGGTTCAACCCATTTACGATCGCTGTGAACTTCTTCCGTTTCCATCACACCGACAAAGATATCTTTTTCGGAATCGGAAACGTATTTTGCGGTGTCTTTTAACTGTCCAAGGGTTTCCATCATCTTGTCATCATCGACTTTTTCAATCGAGAGCGAAACGATCTTGCCATCCACCAGGGCACGAAGAGAAGTATAGAGAATCCGTGAATTTACGAATGTATCCATCTTTCCCTCAAACCAGGTCAGTTCACGGGACACTGAACGGGCAGTTGTGATTTCCAGACCTTCCATGCCCATATCGAGGGCGGTCTGCATCCATTTCTGTTTATTCATTGTCAGTTCCTCCTACAGTAATCGAAGAAACACGGATTGTCGGCTGACCGACGTTTGTCGGAATGCTTCCGGAAACGGAACCGCACATTCCCTGCGCAAGAGCAAGGTCATCACTGACCATATCGATGTTCTTGAGAATTTCCGATCCGCTGCCGATCAGCATGGCACCGATCACCGGATCTGTCACTTTGCCGTCTTCAATCAGGTAACCTTCATTGACACCGAAGTTGAATTCACCGGTGTTCGGGTTGACGGAGCCACCGCCCATGGAACGGCAGTACAGACCGAATTTAATGTCCTTGAACATGTCTTCGCGTTTATCCGTACCCGGAAGCAGATAGGTATTGGACATACGGCTGGTCGGTTCATATTTATACGATTCCCGTCGTGCGGAACCGCTCGATTTTTCATTCATGCGTCTTCCGTTTAAGCGGTCGACCATATACTCGGTGAGCACACCGTTCTGGATGAGCAGACGGCGCTGCTGCGGATTCCCCTCGTCATCCATATTCTGGCTTCCCCATTCACCCGGGAGTGTGCCATCATCTACGGCATTGACTTTTTCGGATGCAATCTTTTCGCCTTTCTTGCCGGAAAAGACGGATAAGTTTTTTGCCACACCAGTTGCTTCAAGGGAGTGGCCGCAGGCTTCGTGGAAAATCACTCCGCCAAAACCGTTATCGATAATGACCGGCATCACACCGCTCGGAGCTTTTTTCGCACGCAAGAGAACGCAGGCCACACGGGCTGCTTCCTTACCGGCTTCATAAGGTGCGTGGTCTCCAGTAAAGTATTCAAGACCTTTGCTTGCCCCCGGTCCGTTAAAGCCGGACTGGACATTATCGCCTTCCTTGGCATAGGCGCTGACCCCAATACGGGTGCGTACGCGTGTATCGGCTTTGAACAGGCCTTCGGAGTTTGTGATCTGTACGTCCTGAACAATGAAATTCAGACTGGCGGTCACTTTGAAAATCCGCTCATCGTATTCTTCTGCGCCTTTTACGCATTCTTTTAAAAGATCAATTTTCACTTCATCGTCCGCATCCTGCGGGTTCTGTTCGACCGGAGAAATATTCTTCACGACTTCGCGTTCGTTTAAAACGACCGCAGTCCCCGTTTCCTGCTTGCCGATGGCATCGCGTAAATCACGGACAACTGCTTCTAAGGAAGCCATGTCCATTTCATTTGTATATCCGTAAACCGAAGAAGTGCCCTTATAAAGACGGATGCCGGCACCGGCACGGATTGTGCGGTTGACATCTTCCACGTTTTCGTTGACAACGGAAAAACGTTCACTGTGGGTTTCTTCCTCGAAAATCTCTGCAAAATCTGCATCAGACTGCATAGCTAAGGTTAATAAAGATTCAAGTTGTGTTCTGTTTAACATCTTGTCACCCCAATCTAGTTGTTTCATTATATCAAATGAGAAAATGATTCTATAGTTTGCACCTCAGCATATCCTATAGTGTGTTCAATACGTCTCAAAAACGAATGCTCGATATTATGCATTTGGGCATATTCCTAAAAAACGCGACAGTTATCGTCCGTTTTGATGATTTAAAAATAGCTCATTCCTGCACGAGCGACTTTTTTATAATTTTTTTTATTTTCCTCTTGCATTTTAATCCGTTTCTGAATATTATGATTAGGCAATCGCGCGAAGCGGTCGCACCAAAAACTAAACAACATGCGCCATTAGCTCAATTGGATAGAGCGTCTGACTACGGATCAGAAGGTTGTGGGTTCGACTCCTGCATGGCGCGCCATCTCGGGACGTAGCACAGCTTGGTAGTGCACCTGGTTTGGGACCAGGGGGTCGCAGGTTCGAATCCTGTCGTCCCGACCATTTTTTATTTTAGTGGCTGGATAGCTTAGTTGGCTAGAGCATCCGGTTCATACCCGGAAGGTCGTGAGTTCGAGTCTCACTCCCGCCACCATTTTTTGGACCCTTAGCGCAGTTGGTCAGAGCTGCCGGCTCATAACCGGTTGGTCGCAGGTTCGAGTCCTGCAGGGTCCACCACGAAACCAAAAATTATCCCGGCTAAGCCGGGACTTTTTTTATTTCTTCATCATTTTCTCTATTCTTGCCGGCATTGCCGATCAAATTGTCAATCATGCGCTCGGAAATCCTTCGCAGTAAGAAAACGAGCGTTTTTCTAGCTTTTCTCATCCATTCATCTCCTTTATCTTTCCGTTCCATTTAATTTTCCACGAATTAAATGAAATAAATATTTTGACATTCAGTCCGAATCTGTTATTCTAATGGAGCGAGTTCTAATGACCCTCGTTTAATTCCTGTCCGATTTCATTTAAAAAACTTTTTTCAAAAAGCACTTGCAAATGAGATTCGGTTCGGTTATTATAAACAAGTACATCGCGGGATAGAGCAGTCTGGTAGCTCGTCGGGCTCATAACCCGGAGGTCGT
>JBJEFF010000112.1:0-1797 GCA_051873775.1 Allobaculum sp.
ATCCGTACGCAGGGTGGTGTGAGAGGTCAGCTAATTACTTGCCTACTCGATTGTGATCAGAATGTTTTTAAAGATTGTTTATTCATCCGGAATTAGTGACCATTGACCATCAGATCCTCAACAACCGGATCTTCAGTATGAACACCTGCTGCCTTGAGTTCCTGAATCTTGTCATGGAATAATGGCAGGTATTTTTCATGGGCAACGAGCAGTTCATCAAGAACACGCTGAGTGTACTGGTTGTTTTCTACCATCGGGTTAAGGTAGAACGCTTCAAGGGCTAAACCGTAATCACCTGTAATTGCCGCCTGAATCGTGCATTCTTCCATAGCTTTCATCATCTGCAGCCAGCCTTTTTCAGCTGGTGGCAGTTTGCCCCAGGCAAGCGGCTGAGCACCGGTTGCGGAGATGATACTCGAAACTTCAACGATGGAATCATCATCGAGGCAAGGGATTGCGCCATTATTCTGGGTGCTGACGACCATATGGATTTTCTTATTGTTATAGATTGCCGCAATGCATTCACATGCCGCATCACTATAGTAAGCACCACCGCGTTTTGAAAGCTGCTCCGGTTTTTCATGAAGATCCGGATTCTTATAGAGTTCGAATAATTCTTTTTCAGTTACCTTCACCTGTTCACCACGGGTACCGTTTGTTCTGAAATCTTCCATGGCATGATCAAGCATAGCCTGTTTCATGTAGTAGTAACGATGATAGCCGCAAGGAAGCAGATTCATGCTGTGGAGCAGTTCGGTATTGAAATCCACTGAAAAGATATTTGCCGGAACGCCGGAATCACGGTCATTAATATGGTCGATCAGTTCCGGAGTTAAATCATTTCCATGATTATCATAGACACGGTGCCAGTGGAAATGGTTGAGACCAGCGAAACGGTAGTTCAGTTCGCTTTCTTCTCTGCCGATCGTTTTATATTCGTTCATCATGGCAGTAACTGGAACGTTGCATAAGCCGATGCATTTTTTCCAGCCAAACTGCTTGATGACAGCTTCAGTAACCATGCCGCTCGGGTTTGTGAAGTTAATCAGCCATGCATCCGGGCAGAGTTCACGCATGTCTTCAACGATTCCTTTGATCACCGGGATTGTACGGAATGCTTTAAACATACCGCCGGCGCCGTTTGTTTCCTGACCGAGCATGCCATACAGTGCAGGTATACGTTCATCTTTAATACGGGCATCAAGCAGTCCGACACGGAATTGTGTTGTAACAAAGTCAGCGTCTTTGAGCGCTTCACGACTGTCGAGGGTTAAATGAACTTTGACATCATACGGAGTAGCATCCCACATACGCTGTGCCATTTTTCCGACGATTTCCAGTTTTTCCTTACCGTCTTCGATATCAACGAGCCATATTTCGGTAATAGGTAATTCGTGATAACGTTTGATGAATCCTTCCATCAGTTCCGGTGTGTAGCTGCTTCCACCACCGATTGTGACGATTTTAAGTGTGTCTTTCATATCCTGATCTCCTTCTGTTTCTGTAATTTCATCTTAAAATCAGCCGGAAAAACCTTCAATACACCCTGAACACTCATCCATTTATTTCCAGACAACATCAAAAAAAACCGCGAATTCTGAGACTTTCTGATACCTCAGAACTTGCGGTCGTCCATATAGTCTATGGAGTCGTAAACGTATTTCGAATTCTTCATACGGTCAAGATTATAGATGGCGCCATAGAGAACATCCATCATGTACTGCATCGCAATATGGCTGGAAAACTGCGAGAGCCGGTCGCGGTTATCTTCATCATTGCTGACACCGAGAAAATAGT
>JBJEFF010000113.1:0-8866 GCA_051873775.1 Allobaculum sp.
GATCCGTACGCAGGGTGGTGTGAGAGGTCAGCTAATTACTTGCCTACTCGATTTTCCCGAATCAGTAGACTCTTCATAAACGAAATAGGGGATAGATCTCAAAAGGAAGATCTATCCCATGTTACTCTGATGCTTTTAATTATTTCGAATAGTGGACGTGAGCGAGTTTCCACTCTCCGTCTTCTTTTACAACAACCTGTGTTTCCAGGCCTTTAATGCTATACGGCTCTTTTGTTTCTCGGCGGATGCATTCGGTGTGGTAGTGAAACAGCACAATTCCGACATCTTCAGAAATCATACGCACATCTATGCCTTCTACAACCAGTTCGATCGATTCCTATGCGGCTTGAATGCCGCTAATCAGAAAATCACGGACGATTGAATCGGTTCCTTCACAAAGCGTTGTGATCGAAATGAGTGTATTCTTCTCATTACAGCTCGATAAAGACCGGAACTCTTCTTCATTCTGAGTTCCAATCGTATCTTTATAGTGGTAAACCAGGTCTTTTATTTCTTTCATGAGTCAACTTCTCCCTGAAGTTATTATAGGGAAGAAAGAGATGGAGAAAAACATAAACCGACCCTCTTCAATCTCAAAGGCTGATCATGGAATTGGCGTCTGAATTTTTGGTTTATCCGAACATGTGGTATGTGATCCGGCGTATATAATTTTTACCGTGTAAAGCGGAATTTCTTCAACGGAGATTGCTGTTGCTTTCACTTCTGAATAAGCATGTGGAACGTGCGAAGAAAATAAAAAAATCAAATAAGAAGCGGGAAATATCAGATTGAATTAAAAATAGAGCTCGACATAATTGTTACAATGAAAATAAAGGAGACTGATCATTTATGAGTAGAAAAACGTTTGTACCAGCTGCATGGTGCCTTCCACTTCCTGTATCCATCATTGGTACGACAAACGAAGATGGTACCGCAAATGCGATGAATGCTGCCTGGACAGGTCAGTATGATTCCACACAGATCGTTTTATGCCTCTCTGCAGGCCATAAAACAACAAAAAACATTAAACGCACAAAAGAGTTCACTGTTTCCATGGGAACCAAACAAGAAATTGCGGCTTGCGACTTTGTAGGGATTTCCTCCGGAAACAACGATCCTGACAAAATCAAAAAAACTGGCTGGACTGTCATTAAATCCGAAAAAGTCGATGCACCTACTTTTGCCGAATTGCCATTAACGCTCGAATGCAAGTTAGTTGGTGAAACATCAAATGGCAATTTGGTCGGCGATATCGTTGCGATCACCTGCGATGAAAAATATCTTGGCGAAGACGGCAAACCGGATCTCGACAAGATCGAACTGATCACCTTCAACTCCCTCAACAATTCCTATCATGAAATCGGCGGGGAAATTGCGAAAGCATGGACTGTCGGAAAGAAACTGATGTAATCAGAGTTTTAGAACCAGAATAATCCAGACGAAAACAGAAAATAATACAAAAAGATGAAAAACTCAGATCCTGATTATGAATCGTTCCTCTTTTTTCGTGAATCACAAATGTAAAATCGGCATAAATTTGGATGAGGAGTCTTCACAGAATCGGTCAATGGACGTCTAATAAGAGTAAATGCTATAGGAATGGAGAACTGATTATGAATGAAAAATTCTTCCAGCTGCCCGTAGAAAAGCAGGAGAAGATCCTCAATGCGGGGTATGAGGTATTCTCACAGAATTCGTATAAGAACAGTCCGATGAGCGAAATTGCGGCTGCTGCCAACATCAGCAAGTCCCTGCTGTTTCATTATTTTAAAAACAAGAAAGAGCTGTATCTCTATCTATGGGATCATTGTGCGAGACTGACGATTGAACGGTTAACCCAGTCCGGATGTTACGAGCAGACGGATCTGTTTGAAGCAATGGAAAAAGGCATGTATGCCAAAATGGAAATCATTCGTGAATATCCGTATATGGCGCAGTTTACGATTAAGGCGTTTTACGAAAAAGATATTGAAATTTCAGCCGCTATTCAGGAAAGCTATCACCACTATTTCAACTTCAAGGCGGATAACGCGAGGATGCGAATGAATCCGGACCAGTTTGTGGACGGACTCGATCTGCAGATGATGTACCGCGAGATGTACTGGGCTTCTGCAGGCTATATCTGGGAATTAGTCCAGCAGCAGGAACAGATTGATATGGAAAAAATGGAAGAGTTTTTCCATCAGCTGATTCAGTTCTGGAAAAGCATTTACTTAAAAAAATGAATGATTAAAAGGTGAACAATATGGAAATGATCCGTACTGAAAAACTCTGTAAATACTATGGGAAGGCAAGGGGAATTGAAAATCTCGATCTTGTGGTCGAACAAGGCGATTTCTTCGGCTTTATCGGTCCGAACGGAGCGGGTAAGTCCACGACAATTCGAACCCTTCTCGGCCTGATTGCGCCGACTTCAGGCAGTGCGACAATTATGGGCAACGACGTAACAAAAGAGCGGGAAGCAATCTTTAACGAGATCGGCTATCTGCCATCTGAAGCGACATTCTATGCAGGAATGAAGGTGAAGGAACTGTTGAAGTTCTCAGCTGATCTGAGAAAGAAAGACTGTTCCATAAGGGCCAAAGAGTTATGTGAGCGACTGAAGCTCGATCCAGAGCGGAAGATCAGCGAACTTTCTTTTGGCAACCGCAAGAAAGTCGGAATTGTCTGTGCTCTCCAGCATGATCCGAAGCTGCTGATTCTCGATGAACCGACTAGCGGTTTAGATCCGCTGATGCAAAAGGAGTTCTTTACCATTCTAAAAGAATGCAACGAGCGGGGAGTAACGATTCTGATTTCCAGTCATGTCCTTTCGGAAATCCAGCGCAACTGCTCCAAAGCCGCAATTATACGCGATGGAACGATCATCGCCTGTGATCGTGTTGAAGAACTCGCCAGAACGAGTGCGAGACGCATTGTCGTCCATGGCAAAGTTGATCTGACTCATTTAAAGGGTGTCCGTGATTGTACGGATACAGGTACTTCTATGAGCTTTTTATACAGCGGGGAAATGCAGAAGCTGCTTGCGATATTGAATCAGGGGAAAATCGAAGATCTTTCCATTACCGAACCAGATCTTGAAGAAATCTTCCTGCATTACTATCAGACTAAAGGAGAACAGGCATGACCATTGTCAAACATGAATTACGTCAGAACTTTCTAGCCTGGCTCATCTGGCTCTGTTCAGTTGGCGGACTTCTTGCGATCTGTATTTTCCTCTTTCCGCAGATGAAAGATCAGATGGAGAGTGTCAGTGACGTCTTTGCGTCCATGGGTTCTTTCACCAAAGCGTTCGACATGGATCAGCTCAATTTCGGCACGCTGATCGGTTTCTACAGTGTCGAGTGCGGAAATATACTGGGTCTTGGCGGTGCGTTTTATGCTTCACTGACGGCGGTGAATATGCTCAGTAAGGAAGAAAAGGACAGAACCGCTGAATTTCTGCTGTCTCATCCGATCAGCCGCAAAAAGATTGTTGCGGATAAACTGTCCGGTTTATGGATTCTGATTACAACATTCAATCTGATTATTTATGGTGTCAGTATTGGTTGTATTGCGCTGATCGGGGAAGAAATACCGCTAACTGCGCTCAGCTGGATTCATCTTGCGTATTATTTCATGCAGCTTGAACTAGCCGGAATCTGTTTTGGCATCTCCGCGTTCCTTTCCAGAAACGGAGCAGGGATCGGAATCGGAATTGCGGCAATGATGTATTTTCTGAATCTCATCGCCAATATCTCGGAGAGTGCGGAATTCTTAAAACCGCTGACGCCTTTCGGTTATTGCGAGGCATCGCAGATTATTGCGGATCTGAATCTGAACTGGCTGTATATCGGCATCGGCATGGCAATCATGGTTGTCTTTATTGTCATAGGTTTCATCCAGTACAGTCGCAAAGATATTCACAGTTAACTCGTTAAATAAATGGAGTAGTAAAAATAAGAGCTAGTCCGGATTCATGGCTCAGAAATGAGGTGAATCAGACTAGCTCTTTTTTAGTCTTTCTGTTAGAGATTTGATTATTTCTGTTAGTTATTTGATGCTTCTTTGTTAGCAGATTTTCGTTTGCATCCTGTCTGCTTCAGGCTGTTCTAGGCATGATGACCGGTTTCAAGACACCATTTCGCAATTCTGGTAATCAGATCAGCATCGATTTTGCCGTAAGGAATCTGAATCGTTCCTCTGCTTGTTTTGTATGGTTTAAGTTCAAGCGCAAAATGTTCAACCGCTTCCGGTCCGGGATAGAGACCAATGTGTTTTTTCGATGCCGCAAAGTGAATAATATTATGACCTTGCCAGTACGTCGGCATGCTCCAGGAAATACGCTCTTCAGCTTCAGGTAAAGCGGCTTTGAGGATTTCGCGTACTGTTTCGAGGTCACCACGTTTATCTTCATCCTGCATCAGAATGTATTCTTCAATGGTTCCAGGTTTCTTACCGCAGTAATGTCCCTGATTCTGTTTTTTGAACTGACGACCGCATTTCGGACAGGTCCACAGCTCTTCTTTTGCTTTATGATCTTTTTTATCGGAATCCTTTTTCTGACCTTCGCGCTCTTTTAATGTGATTTCCACGGTATCACCGAAAGTTTTGTCGATTGCTTTACGGATTTGCTTATTGAGGCCGATGATAAAGAACGGCGTGCCCATTTTGACGACCTGCCCCTGATAAGGGACTCCGTCAAATGTCGCATCGACAAGTACTCTGCCTTTGCCGTAAACCTCCCACATGTCGTAAGGAACAATCACATAAGCGGCATCCATATCTCCATTCTGCATGATTTCAGCACCGGATTTCAGTTCGGTATCTTTTCTGTATTCTGTCATGAGTTATCCTCTTTTCTGATGAAATGAGATTTCAGTATTTAATCTGGTTTAATTACAGTTTCATGATCCCATGAACCTCATGAAAAAAACCGTTACAGTGCAATCCATAACGGTTCGTTGGAATTCATATTGATGATCTGTTTGAGGAAGATCTATCCCTGTTTCGATTCTGATCCGTGACGTCTGTCATACCAGATAAAGAATAAGCCGAAGGCAAGAATGACGATCGCAATCGGGCAGATCCAGGAAAGCAGTGTTCCGGACCAGCTTAAGATCGAATTCAGACCCGTACATGCGGTAATCGCACCGGCAATCGTAAAGACAATCAGCCATTTCTGGTAATCGAAGAATGTGAAGTGTTCCTGGAAGTATTCACTGCAGCATGCCAGCAGACCGGAACATACATTCAGGCAGGCAATCAGGAAGATCAGTCCGCAGAGAATCTGACCTAAACTGCCCCATGTCTGAACAGCCGCAAGAGAAAGGATCTGAGCTCCGTTTGTTAAAGACTGGAACAAAGCGCTGTTGCGACCGGCACAGACCGCAAGAAGAATATAGACACTCGCAAGCATGACACCGGCAATTACAGCGGAATAGGCAAGAGCTCGGTGCTCATTTTTAATCTCCATTTTCTTGATATTCATGACGATGATAATTCCAAAACAGAATGCGGCAAGAATATCCATTGTCTGATAGCCTTCGTTCAGACCCGTCCAGAACGGATTCTCGGCATACGCACCGGTTGCCGGAAGAGCATCCGCCGGAGTGAATAAGAGTGGAATGCAGACAAGCAGGATGAGCGCAATCAGGATCGGCCCCATGACTTTACCGAGAATATCTTTCAGTTTGCCCGGACGAATTGCCATGCAGTAGGCAACCGCAAAGAAGATGACAACCCACAGAATGGTTGCCCATCTGCCCTGAATGAGCCATGTCCACATTTCTAATGCCGTAGACGCGGTTCGGGGAATCGCAATACACGGACCGATGAGTAAGTAGACAATGGTCATGAAAATCGGGCCGAGCGGTTTCCAGATCCGGCTGATCATATTATTGGCCGTTTCGTATGGCGCAATAATAACGATCGAGAGAATTGGCATGACGACGGATGTGATCAGCATGCCGCCAAGTGCTAGCCAGACCTGAGCACCGGCCTGTGCACCGAGATAAGGTGCAAAAATCAAGTTCCCTGCGCCAAAAAACATCGAAAATAGGGTGATTCCTAATACAAGTATTTTTTTGTTCATAATCTGAATACTAGCACGGAAAAAATTTAAAGCTTCCGTTTACAAAAAAAAAGACAGATTTTGTATCCGAAAGGTTGGAATTCAGCAGAATTTAGAAGGTTTCAGAAAATATAAATTCAAAAAGCAGAATATTTTCATAGACCGGACGCGGTAAAAAAAGTGCTAAGAAATCGATATTTTTTAAAGAGATTGAAATAAATGGGGCATGAGGCTTTTGAGTTATTTTTCAAATGCGACGAATTTCGGTATACTGAAAAACATACTGAAAATTAATGTAAAAGAATGTAAAACATAAAGAGCCGATCCTCTTTGGAAAGGAAAAAATGATGGAGAAATACGGAAAAGGAACACAGGCTGTACAGGCTGGCTATCGTCCGGGCAATGCCGAGCCACGTCAGCTGCCGATTGTGCAGTCCACTACTTTTAAATTTGATAATTCGGAATTCATGGGAAAGCTGTTTGACCTGGAAGAATCAGGTTACTTCTATACCCGTCTTGCCAATCCGACAAATGATGCCGTAGCCGCAAAAATTGCCGCTCTTGAAAACGGAAGTGCAGCAATGCTAACGAGCAGCGGTCAGGCTGCTAACTTTATGGCGGTCTTTAATATTGCCACTGCCGGAGATCACGTTGTCGCATCCAATTCGATTTACGGCGGAACTTACAACCTGTTTGCGGTTACGATGAAGAAAATGGGCATCGACTTCACCTTTATCGATGTGAACGCAACGGAAGAAGAAATCCAGGCGGCGTTCAAACCGAACACGAAAGCGGTCTTCGGGGAAACAATCGCCAACCCGGGTCTTTCTGTTCTCGATATTGAGAAATTTGCGAAAGTTGCCCATGCCAACGGTGTACCGCTGATTGTGGATAACACATTTGCCACACCGATCAACTGCCGTCCGCTTGACTGGGGAGCAGATATCGTTACTCATTCGACCACGAAATATATGGATGGTCATGGAACAAGTGTCGGTGGCGCAATTGTCGATGCCGGACGTTTTGACTGGATGGCACATGCCGATAAATTCCCGGGATTAACGACTCCGGATATGAGTTACCATGGTGTTACTTATGCGGAAAAGTTCGGTAAGGAAGGCGCATTTATCACTAAATGTACGGCCCAGCTAATGCGTGATTTCGGATGCATTCAGTCACCGCAGAACGCATTCTATGTCAATCTCGGTCTTGAAAGCCTGCATGTCCGCATGCCTCGCCATACCGAAAACGGCTTAGCCGTCGCAAAATTCCTTTCTATGCATCCGGCTGTTGAATCTGTCCGCTATCCGGATCTTGAAGGCGATCCTTACTATGAAGTAGCCAAAAAATATCTGCCGAACGGTTCCTGCGGTGTCGTTTCCTTCCGTATTAAAGGCGGAAGAGCTGCAGCAGAAACGTTCATGAACAGCCTGAATCTCATCGCAATTGAAACCCATGTTGCGGATGCCCGCAGCTGCTGTCTGCACCCGGCTAGTACAACTCACCGTCAGTTAAGCGATGCTGAATTAAATGCGGCTGGAGTCTATCCGAACCTGATCCGTGTCTCCTGCGGACTCGAAGATGCCGATGACTTAATCGCCGATATTCAACAGGCACTCGATGCTGCATTAAAGGTGGAAGAGAATGCCAATTAAGATTCCTGAAGCCTTACCTGCAACAAAAACGCTTGTCGCAGAGAATATTTTCGTCATGACCGAAAAACGGGCGCTTTCTCAGGATATCCGTCCGCTTCATATTCTCATTCTCAATCTGATGCCGACGAAAATTGCGACGGAAACGCAGTTAATCCGACTGCTGTCCAATACGCCGCTGCAGATTGAACTCGATCTGCTCAAAACAACGAGCTATCAATCCACCCATATTTCTGCCGAACACATGAAGCATTTCTATAAAACGTTCGATGAAATCAAGGATAACCGCTACGACGGCATGGTCATCACCGGAGCACCGCTCGAACATCTCGATTATGAACAGGTCGATTACTGGCCGGAACTCTGCGAAATCATGGAATGGACGCTGACACATGTCTATTCAACCCTCCATATCTGCTGGGGTGCGTTTGCCGGACTTTATTATCACTACGGCATCGGCAAAGTCGATCTGGATGAAAAGTTATTCGGTGTTTTCACGCATCAGGTTACCCGAAAAAGCTCCATTTTGTTCCGCGGATTTGATGATACCTTCCTCGTTCCGCACTCCCGCCATATCGGGTTGGATGAAGACGCCGTCCGTAACTGTTCTAAACTGAAAATTCTTGCCGAATCGGATCGGGCCGGGATTTATGCGATCTCGACACAGGGCGGTCGTCAGGTGTTTCTGACCGGTCATTCCGAATACGATCAGCGCACACTTGAAAACGAGTATCTGCGCGATAAGAATGCCGGCAAACCGATTCATGTCCCGGAAAACTATTATCCGGATGATGACGACACTAAAGAACCTCCGGTAACATGGCGGTCCTCCGCAAACCTCTTCTTTGCCAACTGGGTGAACTATATTGTTTACCAGACCACTCCATATGACTTGTCAACTCTTCGTAAAGTCAGAGAACTGGAAAAAGAAGAAACAGAAGAAACAGAGTCATAACCACAACGTATTTCTATACATACAGCACCAGATAGTTGTAGGAAACTATTCATTCATGCATGCATATGAGCCGGAAAGTTCACAGTCGCTGTGAATTTCCGGCTTTTTCGTGCCTTCTTTTTGATAGTTGAACCAGGTATGATGACTTTAAATGTAAGCGTCAAATAATCGACGTGTATTTTGTATCCGTCCTCCTTGGGATAATAG
>JBJEFF010000114.1:0-36305 GCA_051873775.1 Allobaculum sp.
GGTTTGATTTTTTAATCCAAAAGACAAATCCCACACAGTTTTACTTAGAACCAAATTATGAAAGATGCCAAAGAGTACCTGGCCAACATGATTGCGATCATCTATGCGATCGATGATCCGGATATCGTCATTCTCGGTGGCTCTGTTGCCATGAAAACTCCGGGCTTTGTCGAAGACGTAGAAGCGCGTGTAAAAGAAAAAGTCTATCCGGTGCTTGTGCCGTATATCTGCGTACGCCGTTCGACTTTAAATGAAGACTCCGGTCTGATCGGTGCCGGTGCACTGGGTTTCTCGAAAGCCGCATAATTACCCGATCGTTCCGATCGGAACCATCTGTAACGAATAAAGCCATCAGGCTGCCGTTTTATACGGCTAGCCTGATGGCTTTTGTATTCTTAACTTGTACTTCAGAGATCCGTTTAATAGGCGCAATTCCCTTCATCCCGATTATTCATTAACCGGGTTTTTGCGGATATAGCGCACTTCGAGTTCGAGATCCACCCCACGCTGTTCCTTGACGGTTTTCTGGACCTTTTCAACCAGTTCAAGGAATTCTTTACAGGAAGCTTCGCCATCATTGATCAGAAAGCCGGCATGCTTGGTGGAAACCATCGCATCCCCGACAGATACACCCTGCAGACCGCATTCGTGAATCAGAGCGGATGCATAGCCGTTTACCGGACGTTTAAACGTTGATCCGGCAGATGCTTTTTCCATTGGCTGTTTGGAGTGGCGTTTTAAATACAGATCGAGCAGTTTTTCTCCCGCTTCCTTGAGTGTTGTCGGATGCAGTTTCAGATCGGCATACACAACGACACCGAAGTGATCGGTAAACCACGAATGACGGTAAGATAAATCGAGTTTGTCCGCTGTTGCATACTGCAGCAGGCCGTTTTCATCGACATAGCCGACTCCGGCAAGGACATCAACCATTTCTCCATTGTAAGCACCAGCGTTCATGATCACCGCACCACCGACTGTTCCCGGAATACCACTCGCAAATTCATAACCGCCAAGTTCGTGACCAGCAAGCCATAAGGCGAGTTCCCCGTTTTCCACACCGGCATAGACACGGATTGTAGTGTCATCGAGAAATTCGATCTGATTGAGCGCATGGCCGATGTGCAGAATCGATCCATCATAGCCTTCGTCTTCAAACAGCATATTGCTGCCATTACCGAGAATGACAAGCGGAATATTGTTTTCGGTATGTTCCTTAACGATCTGCGAGATTTCAAGAATCGTTTTCGGTTCATAGAACCGTTTTGCCGGTCCGCCGATCTTCAGTGTTGTGTAGTCTTTGAGCATTACATTTTCGCGATAATTCATAACATCTACTTCTTTCTATGTTCAAAAGATTTCTCTTTTTACGTTTCTAAAATCACCTTGCTTGTAATATCATCACAGATTTTCACAGAAAGATCAAAACTTTCCTGCCGTATGCACTTTCGTCTGCTCTAGCCTTTGACTCACGCAAAAAGAGAAGCACTCCAATAAGGAAATGCTTCTCTGCTGTATTTATCCCTGCGGATTCGTATTGGTAATCGACAGACGGTTGATTGCCCTCTGCATGGCAAGTTCTGCCCTCCGCATATTGGTTAGATCATCATGCTTATCGATGCGGGCACGGGCACGCTGGTAGGCAGCCTGCGCACGCAGAATATCGATTTCGGCTTTACCTTCGATCGCATCGGTCAGAAGGTCGGCTTTATTTTCATCGAAATGAAGAATGCCGCCGGAAATCGCATACTCTTCTTTGGAGTCATTGGCCATCGTCAGGGTCAGACGGCACGGAACGAGGGACATGACAATCGGCATGTGATTGGGCAGAAGGGTAAATTCACCCATCACGCTTTTGGCATGAATGCTTTTGACTGTTTCATCAAGGTAATGACCCTTCGGCGTTACGACTTTGAGTTCGATCACTTGGTTTCTTCCTCAATGGCTTTTGCCTTTTCGACTGCTTCTTCAATGGAACCGACGAACATGAAAGCCTGTTCCGGCAGATCATCGTACTTACCGGACAGCAGTTTTTCAAAGGAGTCGATCGTGGTTTCCAGAGGAACATATTCGCCCGGAATACCGGAGAAGACTTCAGCGACGTGGAATGGCTGGGAGAGGAAGTTACGGACACGTCTTGCACGGTTAACCGTCTTCTTATCCTCTTCTGATAATTCATCCATACCTAAAATGGCGATGATATCCTGCAGTTCATTGTATTTCTGCAGAATTTCCTGAACACCGCGCGCAACTTTGTAGTGGCGTTCACCAATCACCTGCGGGTCGAGCATACGGGAACTGGATTCGAGCGGGTCAACAGCCGGGAAGATACCCAGAGCTGCGATCGAACGGTCCAGAACCGTCTTGGCATCCAGATGGGAGAAGGTTGTAGCCGGAGCCGGGTCAGTTAAGTCATCGGCTGGTACATAGACAGCCTGAATGGAAGTAATGGAACCATCCTTAGTGGAAGTGATTCGTTCCTGTAACTGTCCCATTTCTGTCGCAAGCGTCGGCTGGTAACCTACGGCTGAAGGTACACGTCCTAAAAGGGCAGATACTTCAGATCCCGCCTGAGTGAAACGGAAAATATTGTCGATAAAGAGTAATACGTCCTGGTGCTCAACATCACGGAAATATTCCGCCATCGTCAAGCCGGTTAATCCGACACGCATACGTGCTCCCGGAGATTCGTTCATCTGACCATAAACAAGTACAGTCTTGTCGAGGACTCCGGAGTCTTTCATTTCATGATACATGTCGTTGCCTTCACGGGTTCTTTCCCCTACGCCTACAACGACAGATTTACCACCGTGTTCGGAAGCGATGTTATGAATCAGCTCCTGAATCAGTACGGTTTTACCTACGCCGGCACCACCGAACAGACCGATTTTACCGCCTCGTGCATACGGAGTCAGCAGGTCGATGACCTTGATTCCGGTTTCGAGAATCGCCGATGTGGTCGACTGTTCATCGAATTTCGGGGCGGAACGGTGGATTGGCATATACTGCTTGGCATCGACTGGTCCGAGTTCATCAATCGGTTCGCCGAGCACGTTAAACATACGGCCGAGGATTTCGTCACCGACCGGTGCCTGAATCGGCTTGCCGGTATCGATGGCTTTCATGCCGCGTACCAGACCATCTGTGCTTCCCATCGCAATGCAGCGAACTAAATCGTTACCGATGCCCTGGGCGACTTCGACGGTCAGGCTTTTATCATCCTTAAGCGGAATGACGATTGCTGTTAAAAGATCGGGGAGTTTTCCGCTCTCAAACCGGATGTCGACAACAGGGCCGACAATCTGGACTACTTCCCCTGTATTCTGATTGACTGGCAGCGATGCTTCTTTGTTTTCCATCTCAGATTCGCATCCTTTCTAGTTCAGAGCGTTGGCTCCGCCAACGATTTCTGTAATTTCCTGGGTAATTGCACTCTGTCTTACCCGGTTGTATTCGAGATTGAGCTTTTCTTCAAGTTCTTCGGCATTATCCGTCGCATTTTCCATAGCCATACGGCGACTAGCCTGTTCACTGGTCTTGCTTTCCATGTACTTGGAATAGAGCACGGACTTGGTGATCATCGGGATCAGGCTGGCAAGCATGACGGATTTTTCCGGTTCGAAAATCGTTTCGGCCCGGACTTTCTTTTCTTCAACAGGATCCGGTGTTTTCGGCGGAAGAAGGGTTTCCATTTCCGGCTCAAACGTCAGCGTATTGATGTATTTCGTATAAAGAACTTTGATTGCTCCGATTTTGTGTTGCTCATAAAGGCTCAGCGCCTGGTCTGCATATCCGGCAAGTTCCGCATATGCATCTTCCTCGCTCATATCAATCGCCGCATGGGTCAGACCGATATTGCGCGCTTTTGCCCAGTTTGTACCATGAGAACCGATCATGACAACATAGTCGCCATCACGCAGTTCGTGTTCAAGAAGTTTGAAGACATTCGCGTTATACGCCCCGCATAATCCCATATCGGAAGTGACGACAAACAGATAGCACGGTTTGTCCTTATCTTCTTTGAGCACGCGGCTTCCCTGATCCGCTCTTGCAAGAACCATAGCGAGGACTTCCTGAAGACTCGTCGCATACTCACGATTCTTTTCCATGGCATTTCGTGTTTTATTCAACTTCGCACTCGCCACCATCTGCATCGCATTGGTGATCTTCTTGGTCGAAGCGACAGAGGCAATTCTGGTTTTTATGGCTTGCTTACTGGCAGCCATACTAGATTCCTGCCTTTACTTTGTAGTCATCAAGGAACTGCTGCATGAGCTCTTTGATTCTTGCGATCAGTTCATCGCTCAGCACGCGTTCGGCATCAATCTGCGCGATGATTTCCGGATGCTCGGTTCTGAAGAACATCAGCATCTTCGCTTCAAAGTCCTGGACAAGTTCAACTGGAATTGTCCGCAGGAATTTATATTTACCGGAGAACAGCGCAAGCACTTCTTCCGGCATGGAAAGCGGTGCGTACTGTTTCTGGACAAGCAGCTGGGTCAGACGGTAACCATGGTTCAGAACTTCTGCGGTTGCGGCATCAAGATCGGAACCGAATTTGGAGAATGCCTCCATTTCCGCAAACTGAGCTAGTTCGAGTTTCAGAGAACCGGAAACCTGCTTCATGGCTTTGACCTGCGCAGCGGATCCGACACGGGATACGGACAGACCGGAGTCAACCGCCGGACGTAAACCGGAGTTGAACATATCCGTTTTTAAGAAGATCTGACCATCCGTAATGGAAATAACGTTAGTCGGAATGTAGGCTGCGATATCTCCTGCCTGTGTTTCAATAATCGGCAGTGCGGTCAGAGAACCGCCGCCGTGTTTTTCATTTAAGCGGGCAGCACGTTCAAGCAGTCTGGAATGAAGATAGAAAACGTCGCCAGGATATGCTTCACGTCCTGGTGGTCTGCGAAGCAGTAGAGCCATTGCACGATAAGCCACGGCATGCTTGGAGAGGTCATCATAGACAATCAGGACATCCTTGCCCTGCTCCATCCATTCCTCACCGATCGCACAGCCGGAATATGGTGCAAGATACTGTAATGGTGCAGCTTCGGATGCCGTGGAAACGACAACTGTCGTATAGTCCATTGCACCGTGCTGTTTCAGTTTTTCTACGATCTGCGCAACAGTGGAAGCCTTCTGGCCAATCGCTACGTAGATACAGTTCACTCCCTGATCTTTCTGGTTGATGATGGTATCGATGGCAATTGCTGTTTTACCAGTCTGTCTGTCACCGATGATCAGCTCACGCTGACCGCGGCCGATCGGGATCATGGAGTCAATAATTTTCAAACCTGTCTGAAGAGGTACAGATACGCTTTTTCTGGTCATGACACCAGGTGCGACACGATCAACCGGACGCAGCCGTGTTCCTTCAATCGCACCTTTGCCGTCAATCGGCTGACCGAGTGCGTTGACAACGCGGCCGAGCATGGCATCGCCGACAGGTACTTCGACGACGTGTCCGGTACGTTTAACTGTATCCCCTTCTTTGATATCGGGATCATCACTCATCAAAACGACGCCGACCTGATCTTCTTCAAGGTTCATGACCATTCCATAAACATCATGAGGGAAAAGAAGAAGTTCACTCATCATGGCGTTCTTCAGTCCGTAAACGGTGGCGATACCATCCCCGACACTGAGGACAGTTCCGCTTTCGTTCATTTCGATATCTTTATCAACGTTCTGGATCTGTGCTTTGATCAGTTTTGAAATCTCTGCGGGATTTAAACTCATTCACATCACCTGTTTTTTCAGCTTTTCGAAAGCTGTTCTTTCATTTTTTCGAGCGCTCCGAGGTAGCTCGCATCTAAGAATGCATCCTCTGTCTGAATTTTCATTCCGGCAATCAGTGCCGGATCAAGGATGCATTCAAGCTTCACTTTGCCGTTCAGCCGTTTTTCAAGGACTTCCGTCAGTCTGGCTTTCTGCTCATCATCCAGTTCTACACATGACGTGACCTTGACGGTCTGAATATTACGGCTTTCATCGAGCAACTGGGAATAATCATCTGCGATTTCTGCAAGATGTCCGGCCATACCATGACGGCAGGTCACCTTGAGGAAGTCGATAAAAGTCGAATCCATGGAATCCTTACAGGACTCCACAAGCAGATTCTCCTTCGCTGTATGATCTACTCCGGGATGGGAGAGAACAAGACCGAGATCCGGAACCTGCTCAAACATCGATTTGAGCTCTTCCAGATCGGCGAGATACTGATCTTCCCGTCCGTTATCCTGTCCGATTGAAAGCAGGGCCTGGGCGAAAGGCAGGCTTTTGTCTACCATTTGCCTTCACCTGCCTGGTCAATCAATTTATCCAAAATTTCTTTCTGCTTGTTTTCATCAATTTCGGATTCGAGAATCTGGCCGGCAGCAGTTAAAGCGACATCGCAGATGGCATCTTTCATTTCTTTCTGTGCTTTCAGCTTGTCGCGTTCGATATCTTCCTGAGCCGCGCGGGCGATATTCGCCGCCTGATTCTTCGCCGAATCGATAATTTCATTCTTTTGCGCTTCTGCTTCGCGGCGTGCCTGATCAATGATGGCATTTGCCTTGGATCCTGCACTTGCGAGCTGCGCGTCATATTGTTTCTTTTCTTCCAGGGCTTCGTTTCTCAGTTTCTTGCTTGCGTCGATATTGTCCTGAATCAGAGCCTGACGTTTATCAACAAAAGCGAGAAGTTTCTCCCAGAAAAAATGCTTGCAGAAGAGGACGATGATGAATGTTGAGATGCATACCAGCAAAACATCCTGCCAGGAAATTCGCAGATAGTTGTCAATATTAAAATCAATCATCGGATCTCACCATGATTCCTAGCCTTTAACAAAGATAAGCAGAATGGCAATAATTAAAGCGTAAATACCTGTTGTTTCGGCAAGGGCGATACCAAGAACCATGATGGACTGTACTTTACCTGCTGCATCCGGATTGCGTCCAACAGCTTCCGCACCTTTACCAGCGGCAAAACCCTGACCCATACCAGGACCTAAACCAGCGATCATGGCGATACCAGCACCAAGCACTGCCATTCCTCTGACAAATTCTTCGTTGAACATAATGTAAGATTTCTCCTTTTTAAATAATGTTTCTATGCTAAACAACCTGTTTTTCTCAGTCTGTTCCGTTTTCCTGAGGATGATCATTTACTGATCCGCTCTTCTGTCGGTACAGAAGGAGTTATGCGTATCTCAGAAACTTCATTCAGCTAAGCCCTCAGATTGTCTATGCCCAAATCAGCGATGGGAAAATCCGGAGTTTTTCTTTTTCCCGGATCTCCTTTTCTTCTTCCAGCCGGATTAGTCGTCCTGTTTGGCCACTTGCTGGCCGAGGAAGTACGTACCTAAAGTGAAGAAGATATACGTCTGGATGACACCTGAGAAGATGTCGAAGTACATGTGGATAAATGGGGTCACCGCTAAGCCCACATAGCCCCATGGCGCTAGTGATTTAATCAGTGTATAAATCAGCAGCGAAATGATTGTACCAGCAAGGATGTTACCGAAAAGACGCATTGTCAGTGAAATCGGGGTTGCCAGTTCACCGATAATGTTCAGCGGAGTTAAAAGCCACATCGGCTCGGTCAGCTCTTTCAAGCGGGCCATCACACCGGCTTTGGTCATACCGTGGTACTGAATCATAAAGAAGAACATTAACGCGAGGGTCGCGTTAAATGAAACATTGGATGTCGGGTTCTGGAAACCGATCAATCCAACAAGGTTTGAAAGAAGCATACCGACCATGATCGTTCCGAATACGGGTAAATAATGGCTTGTCATTTCCTTCAGGTTGCCTTTAACAACGTAAAGGCAGAGGTTATACAGCTCCTCGGACCAGTACACGATTCCTTTCGGAGCCTGTGCAGGGTCCGCGTTTTCAATTTTTCTGCCGGCGATAAAAGCAACAATGCCCATCACCACGCAGATCACCAGCCAGACCAGAATCGACTGGTGAATCACCCATTCAAAGGAGCCGACATGGATTACGATTTGTGATACTTCACTCATTTTCGGTCCTTTCATTTTTCAGGGAATAAAGCACAAGGCTGGCTTTCTGTGCCAATATCCCCAACAGCATGGTCAGCACTGAAAAGCGCATCCATGCTCCAAATGCCAGGCATGCCGCATAAAATGCGTAGCGAAGAAAGTAGCCTGACCTTCCCTTCTTCTTTTCCTGTTTAATGGATTGAGATAAATTGCTCACCATCGAACAGATCATCCAGAAACCGGTTATGGCGATCAGCGCGCCCCAGAATAAGCCAAACAGTGCGGAAGTACGCGATGCGTCTGGCCAAAACAAGGCCACAAAAAACGCAATCAAGGCAATGAGCAGCGCGGTGTAAACAAAAGACTGCTTGAAAATCTGCTTCAGTCCGTCATTCATCATCGGGCACTCCGGTTTCTCTATTTCTTGTCTTTGCTGCTGTTATCTTTGACTTTATTGCGGTGCAGCAGGACAAGAAAGCTTCCGATAATGGCATAAAGGGTAAAGGCGATGATCCAGATTGGGGTCATATGCGTCCAGGAATCGATCAAGTATCCTACCCAGATACAAAACAGCAGGTTCACTAAGAGGAAACCTGAAAATTTTGCAGGTGTCATTACTTCGTTCCAAAAATACGGTCGCCGGCGTCGCCTAAGCCAGGCACGATATATCCGTGTTCATTGAGATGATCATCTAATGCAGCAAGATAGATATCGACATCAGGGTGGTGTTTTTCGACGTTGTCCACGCCTTCCTGAGCGCCAACGAGGCAGACGAGCTTAATGTTCTTAGCCCCCTGTTTTTTGACCATGTCGATTGCGGCAACACTGCTTCCGCCAGTAGCGAGCATTGGGTCGACGACAATGACATAGGCATCCGCAATATTCTTCGGATACTTCTCAAAATAAGTGTGCGGTTCCAGCGTCTGCTCATCTCTGAACAGACCAACGTGAGCCACTTTGGCAGTCGGAATCAGATTCATAATTCCGGTTGTCATTCCCAGACCTGCACGAAGAATCGGAACAACGATAACATCTTTCGCCAGCTTTGATCCGATCGTCTTGCATATCGGCGTTTCCACTTCATGATCGACTAAAGGCAGATCACGAGTGACCTCGTACACCATCAGAGAACCGATTTCATTCAAGTTATCGCGAAAGTCCTTGGTTGGAGTGTTTTTATCACGCATGATTGTCAGTTTATGACGAATCAGCGGATGGTTAAATACTGTTAACAAAAAGAATCACCTTCCTTTATCCATCTAATTATAGCAAAACGTACGTATTGAAATGAGTTCTGACCTCTCATTCTCAACAGTTTTCGTCAATTGCATAAATTCCATATCCGATATTCCAAAATTTAACCCTGAACTGAACCGGATCCGGGATTCCTCTAGCGGTAACAAACCGCACATATCCTGACTCCATCTGCGCATCCAAAGCATATCGCGCGAAACAAAGCAGTTCGCCAAGAGAGTACACATCAGCAACCGCAAACATCAGAAGGAATAAGTTTCCTATGATATAATTTCTGAGTTTTTAGAAAAGGAGGCTTCAGATTTGATTAATTTTTTTCAGAAGAACATTGAGCCAAACAAAAAAGTTCGCTGGATTGAATGCGTATTCTTAGTTCTGCTGCTGATCGGCTCAGCGATCGCTTACGGCGTCGGCTTTCATCAAATCAACGAAACTGTCTCTGATGCAGTTTTCATTCAGACTGTCGAAATGACACGTGACTATGATTTTGAAGATTACGACGAAGAAGAAGACACCTATTGTGATGTCCTGTATAAAAATGGCGATAAACAGCTGATTATCACTTATTCTTACGAAGATTATGACGCCCTCGATCAGGATGTCATCACCGCTTATGAATATGAAGTCAATGACACCCAACTGTATTTTGACCATCAGGACATAACGCCTGGCGAGCTTCAGAGCGCATACAGGCAAAGCGTCGCCAACGAATCGATGCCGATATTCAACTTTGCCAACGCCGCCATCATTCTAGTCCTGTCCATCGCAATCATGATGCTGTTTGCCAGACAGTTTACGACTTACGAAAAATCATGGTTTTTATCAATTATGGTGCTGGCGACAATCTTCTCGGTTTTATTCCCGGAAGAAAGCGCCAATGGCGTCAACGGCATTCTGATCATGCTGCTGTATCTGTTGGATACGTTCTTGAATATTCTGTGCGAGCTGCTGATTTCCAAGCAGTCACGCTACAATTTCCTGGTTTCCGTCTTTGTCGAGCTAGTTGAAATCCTGATCTCGATCGTTCTGATGTACCGTTTCGCAACGATGGTCACAACTCTGCTGTTCTGGCTGCCAATTGACATCATCAGCTACATCAACTGGACGAAGCATAAAGACGAAGAGGAAAACGAGCTGACGATGGTCCGCCGTCTGAAAGGATGGCAGGAAGTTCTCGTCATCGCTGGCATTATTGTCTGGACCCTTGTGGTCGGTTATCTGATCAGTGGTCTGGATATCCAAACCGATTTCTATCATGATCAGACCCTTGAAACGGTCATGATCTATATTGACGCCTGCGCTTCGGCAGTCGGAATCGCCAATGGATTATTCATTTTCTTCCGGTTCCGCGAGCAATGGATTGCATGGTATATCTGCGCCGGGCTCGAAGCGATTATGAATATTCTGACCGGTCAATACGTTCTGCTCGTTCTGAAACTGGGCTATTTTACAAACACAACGTACGGCTACATAAAATGGAGTCAATACATTAAAACTCATAAGGAAGAAAAGCTATCGATCTTCTAATTCTTGAGGAATTGGAATGCAATTGATAAGATTGAAACGAATAAATAGGTAGGAGATAGATTATGGCAATTTTAGCGGGAGATTTTAAAACCGGTTTAACCCTGATCGTTGATGGCGATCCATGGCAGGTTCTCGACTTCCAGCACGTAAAACCTGGTAAAGGCGCTGCGATTTTAAAAACAAAAATGAAAAACCTGAGAACCGGCAACACACAGGAGCGTAACTTCAACGCTTCTACAAAGTTTGAACAGGCAAACATTTCCAAACAGGTTGCTCAGTATTCTTATAATGCCGACAACACATATTACTTCATGGATATGGAAACATTCGAAACCTACGAATTATCCGAAGAGCAGGTTGGCTTCAACAAATATTTCATCGTCGAAGGCTGTGAAGTCACTCTGATGATGTTTGAAGGCGAAATGCTGAATATCTCTGTTCCGGAAAAGATCGAACTGACAGTTGCGGAAACGGATGCAGCAATCAAAGGTGCTCCGTCCAACCAGACCAAAGATGCTGTAACGGATACCGGTCTGACTCTTCGCGTTCCTCAGTTCATCGGACCTGGTGAAAGAATCATTGTAAACTCCAGTGATGGAAAATACGCAGGAAGAGCTTAGTCGCTCTTCTTTTTCATATGGCAAAAGTTGTTTTAATTACCGGTGGAGCACAGGGAATCGGCAAAGCGACCGCCCTTGAGCTCGCCAGAAACCATTACGATATTGTAATTAACTATCACACTTCCAAAGATGCTGCCCGGGCTCTGGAAAAAGAAATTCGTGAAAAATATTCCGTTCGTTGCATGAGCATTCAGGCGGACGTTTCCAGAGAAGACGAAGTAGACCGCATGGTGTGCCGTATTGAAGAACAGATGGGCGGCGTGGATATTTTAATCAACAATGCCGCAGTGGATTTATCCAATCTGTTCCATTTAAAGAATGCCGATGAGTTTCGCAGAACAATGGATGTAAATGTCATCGGCGCGTTCAATTGCGCCAGACGGGTTTACCGGCACATGATCGATCAGGAATATGGCCGGATTATCAACATTTCTTCAACAAACGGAATCAACACGTACTACCCGATGTGCATTGATTATGACGCATCGAAAGCGGCGCTGATTTCTCTGACCCACAATCTGGCAGCAGAATTTGCGCCTTTTGTGAACGTCAACGCGATTGCTCCGGGCTTTATCGGGACCGAAAAAGAACTTGACGGTTACGATGAAGAGTTTTTAAAAAGCGAGACCGAAAAAATCATGGTTAAACGCTACGGCGATCCCCGTGAAGTTGCTTATCTGATCCATTTTCTAATCAGTGATCAGGCTAGTTATATCAATAACACCGTCATCCGGATTGATGGCGGTCAGATGGGGAGCTGCTAATTGAAAATGAAAAGCTCAGAAACATGTCACATACACTGTGATGATGCTTCTGAGCTTTTTCTATTTACTTAAATTGGTTAAGGCGAGCATAATCGAAAGCTTGCCATATTCTGCAGTCAGGCCTCCTTGCATATACAGCGTGTACGGTTCGATAACCGGAGCATCCGCGCTCAGCTCAATCGTGCTGCCCTGCGTGAAACTGCCGGCAGCCATCACTTCATCAAATGGATAGCCGGGCATTGGAGCCGGAAGCACTTTGACAAAGGAATCAATCGGGCTAGTTGACTGAATTCCCTGGGTAAATTTAACCAGATTCTCCTTGCTGCCCAGTTCGAGGGTCTGAATGATATCTGTCCGTTCTTCATCGTATTTTGGCGAAATATTTTTGTAGCCGAGTTTTTCGAGCATGTAAGCAGAGAAGACGGCTGTTTTCAGAGCGTTTTTTACTGCACTTGGCGCCATGAAAATTCCTTTAAAGAATGAATTGTTCAGGTTGAAGTTCGCCCCGAGTTCCTTACCGATGCCTGGAGCACTCAGACGTTCCGCCACCATATAAACATAGTCTTTATTGCCGGCGATATAGCCACCTGTAGAAGCGATACCGCCGCCAAGGTTTTTCATCAGTGAACCGACTACAACATCTGCCCCGACATGACCCGGCTCTCTTTTTTCAACAAGCTCGCCATAGCAGTTGTCTACCATGATGATGACGTCTTCATTGACCTCACGAATTTTCCTGATGATCCGTTCAATCTTGTCAATGGTTAAAGACAGACGGTGAGAGTATCCGCGGGATCTTTGGATTTCGACCAGACGGACATCTTTCTGTTTTAAGCGTTCAACGATTGTCTGGTCATCAAAATCGTTGTCGATCAGCTCAATCTGTTCATATTTCACGCCGTGCGCTTTGAGCGACTGAGTCGATTCCCCATAAATCATTTCCTGCAGGGAGTCGTACGGCTTACCCGATAAGGAAATCATCGTATCTCCGTGTTTCAGCAAGGCAGAAAGCGTCACATACAGGGCATGCGTACCACTCATGATCTGGGGTCTGACCAGCGCATCTTCAGTTCCCAAAACCGCAGAAAAAATGCATTCCAGTTTATCGCGCCCGGCATCATAGTTTCCGTATCCGTTAATATCCGCGAAGTCGGTATAGGAAACCGCATTTTCAATAAAAGCTGCCAGAATGCGGCTCGAGTTATAAAGGCAGGTCTCGTCAATTTTGTCGTAGATCTCCTTTAAAACCGTATCGGATTCACTGGCAATCGCCAGAATATTTTTATCAATCTGATCTAAAACCATAAATTCTCCTTATTTCAAATCATTCCTGATCAGACGTTTCACCTTTAAAAGCAAAACGCTGCTTCAATCCTTTATCACCATTTGGCTGATTCGCTTCTTTTTCGTAGCTGTGCTGTTCATGATGACAAAGATTTTTTCTATTGTATTCAGTCGAGGGGTATTTTACCTCTTTTCCTCTATCTTTACGGGATGTCCGTTCGTATTGCCGGATCTGTGTCCTAAAAAATGCGGTTTTCCATTTTAGTCCGCCCATAAAAAAATCTCATCAGAACTGTAATTCATTCCATGAGACTTTTTCCTTATGAGCGGGAAGGGAGCAGATCGTCAAGGCAAAGCAGAGAGTAACGCAGATCCGTTTTTTTTGCTTCATCCGCATTCAGTTGCCGCTCATTTTCTTGTTCCTCTGTCCCAAAATGGAGTGGCTGCCACTGCCCTGCCGCTTCAATCACCATTTTCGAGCAGTCGATACCGGAAGCATTTAACCGGTCGTGTAATGTCTTCAAGGCGAGTTGCGGCGTATTGGCTTCTTCGGATAAGTGTGCCAGCACGATATGTCTGGTCCGAGAAGAGATGAAATGTGACAGCAGACGGGCGCTGTCCGCATTGCACAAATGGCCGGTATCCGACGCAATCCGCGCCTTGAGCCAGTATGGACGATTCGTCTGCGAGAGCATCTGAAGATCATGATTGCTTTCGAAAATATAGTAATCGGCATCGCTGAGCAGATCGAAATAGTCCGAGCGGATGTATCCGGTGTCGGTTACATAGACGAGTTTTTCATCATTGTGATAGAACACGAATCCCATGCTTGGTCCCGAATCATGGGAAGTCGGGAAAGACTGAATGGTCAGATCCCCGACGGTAAACTGCGCCGGAGGGACGATTTCATGCAGATCGAGCATCACTTCTTCACGACGTGAGTTTTTCGCATGCAGCTCGCAACACGTGTAGACCGGAACGGATTCAAACATTGCTAACTGACGGATGTGATCCGAGTGAGAATGCGTAATCAGCAGTGCATCAAGATCGCCGGGACTGACGCCCGCATCTTTGAGGGAATTCGTCATATAGCGCTTCGTGGAAGGACCACAGTCGATCAGAACCTTTGCGTTTTCCGTGCGAATCAGACAGGAGTTGCCTTTGGAACCGGAGCAGAACAGATCAATTCGCATAGCGGTCAAACTCTCCTTCGCTGATTTTGGACGAGAACAGTGAACAGTTCTTTTCAAAAACCAGCTCGATTTTGCCGGTTTCACCATTACGGTGCTTCTTGATCGACAGATCAACGGTTTCCGTTGCTTCCTGAGTGTCCGGGTCGTTGTTGTAGTACTGGGCACGATAGATGAACATGACGATATCGGCGTCCTGCTCGATTGATCCGGATTCACGCAGGTCGGACAGCTGTGGTTCGTGGTCCGAACGTTCTTCGACTTTACGGGACAGCTGGGAAAGGGCGATGACCGGACATTCCATCTCCTTGGCAAGGATCTTCAGGTTACGGGAGATCTCGGAAACTTCCTGCTGACGGGAGTCGGATCGGCCACTGCCGCTGATCAGCTGCAGGTAGTCAATGACAATCAGAGACAGTTCTCCTTCCTGAGAGCGCAGTTTGCGGCATTTGGAGAAGATCTGACTGACTTTGATCATTGAGGTATCGTCGATGTAGATTTTGCGTTCACTTAAGATGTTGCAGGCATCGTTGAGGTTGTTTAAATCTTCCGGATCGAGTTTGCCGGAAATCAGCTTTGAACCATCGATGCGGCCGATCGATGACAGAATACGTTTAACAAGTGAAGCTCCCGGCATTTCCAGTGAGAAAATAGCGACTGCACCGGGGTTACGCTGGGCAACCTGGCTGGCAAAGTTCAGTGCCAGAGCGGATTTACCCATCGCAGGACGGGCAGCAAGAATAATCAGGTCGCCGGGATGGAAACCGTTCGTCATGCGGTCGAGTTCGGCATAGCCAGTGCGGATGCCGCTGATTCCTTTTGCGGATCTGAGCATTTCGAGTTCCGCTTTGACTTCGGCGACAATTTCACGGGAGGATTTAAAATCCGTTCCTCTTCTTTTCCGGGTGACATCCATGACGAGGCGTTCGGCATCATCGAGGATGGCATCAATCTGGGCAGTAGAAGTGCCCGCTTCTTCGGCAATCTTGTCCGAAGTTTCAATCAGCCGGCGCAGCTGAGATTTATTCTGGATGGTTTCGATATAGCTTGCCGCTGCAGCGCCGGAGACAGCAGCATCCATCAGTTTGGAGAGGTAATCCAGTCCGCCGCTCGATTCTTCATCGCCGTTTTCAATCAGACGCTGCATGATTTTTTCAAAATCAACCGTCTGACCGTCATCGGCTACTTCGAGGATGGCATCATAGATTTTCTGGTGCGCTGGAACAAAAAACTCGGAAGCACTCAGGTCCGCATCCCGACACAAGGAGAGGACTTCCGGAAAAACGAGGAGTGCGCCGAGTAATGACTGCTCCATGCGCTGGGCATTTGGCAGTTCCCGAATCATTTAGGCACCTTTAGCGCTGACGTGCACGTTAATGGTTCCGATAATTTTTCCTTTGTAGAGATCGACTTTGACCTTCGTCGTTCCTAAGGAATCAACCGGAGTATCCATGATGATTTTGCGTTTATCGACGTGGATGCCTTTCTGGCCTAATGCAGCAACGATCTGCTTGGAAGAAATCTGGCCGAAGGTGTTGCCGCCCTTACCTGTGTTGAGCTGGAATTCAAGCGTCATATCCTTGAGCTGTTCAGCGGTTTCTTCTGCTTTTTTCTGGTTTTCGAGATCGAGCTGGTGTGCCTCTTCCTTGCGGTTTTCGAGTTCGCGGGAAGTGACTTTGTTATAAGGTTCTGCAAGGTGTTTCTTAATCAGGAAGTTTCGGCCGTATCCGTCCGATACTTCCTTGACTTCGTCTTTTTTTCCGACGTTGCGTACGTCCTGTAACAGAATTACTTTCATTCTATATATCCTCCTGGTCGAGAAGTTCCTTCAGCATGCGTTCTGCCTGAGCACATGACAGATCATCACGCTCTAGAGCAGCGGCACTGAAGTGGCCTCCTCCATTCATTTTTTCCATAATCTTCTGCACGTTTACCGTTCCGTCGCTGCGCGCAGAAATTGCGGTTGCGCCATTGTTTTCATTCGTACCGATCGTGAATGCGGCATGGCAGCCTTTAAATTTTAACAAGCTGTCCGAGATTTGTGAAAGCATTGTGCGCGATACGGAAATCGGCAGTACATCAATCATATACTTATCGCGGTAAATTTGCGCAGTTTCAATCAGCGCGGACCGTTTTTTGAAATCGGCATAGTTTTCCTGCAGCGCCTGTTCGGCTACCTGCGGATTGGCCCCCCATGAACGGAGCAGACCGGCTGCCTGGAATGTACGCTCCGAAGTATGGAGTTTAAAGCGTCCGGTATCGACAAGAATACCGAGATACATAATAGTCGCTTCCATTTCGTAGATCGGCACAGCTTCTGCGGAAGCCTGCAGCAGTTCAGCCATCAGTTCGCACGTACTCGATGCCTGAGATTCGATATAGGAAGTCAGGACATTGACCGGATAGGAAGCAGAACGGCGGTGATGGTCGATAATAATCGTCTGACAGCCCATTTCAATCAGGCGCTTGCCCGAAGAAATCGCCGGGTTGGAGTGATCGACCATCAGCAGCAGATCTTTTTCCGGATCAATCATTTCAAGCGCTTCTTCTTCGCTGATCAGATGATGACGGGTATGCAGTTTTGACATATAAATATCAAGTGTCTGCTGAAGCTGGGCATCACGAGGCACATTCTTCAGCACGATAAACGGTTCTTTTTTCAGGGCTTTCACCCAGCTCGATGCCGCAAGCGCGGCACCCATGGCATCGAAGTCGGTATTTACGTGACCGAGAATAAAGACTCTGCCGCCGTTGCGGATCGTATCCTGAATACTCGATCCGACAATGCGGACGCGCACTTTTGAACGCGTACTGGATTTTTCGGAGTTGCCTCCGATGAATTCATAAGGCAGACTGCCGTTTTTAATAACCGCCTGGTCGCCGCCGCGGGACTGGATAATTTCGAGCGCATCGTTAAGCGCACGGTCAAGTTCAAGAAAGTCCGGCATGTTTTCGACAAGCACAATCGACAGTGTAATTGCGATATCGAGATGAGCGGATATATCCTTTACTTTCTGCAGAATCTGGAAGTCATCCTTGCGCAGATGGCTCAGAATTTCATCATCGAGAACAAGCAAATAGCGGTCGGAACGCATACGGCGAATGAAAATGCCGTATTCTTTTGCCCACGTGATAATCGGAGCGCGGATGCGTCCGTTGATTTCGTTGATAATTTCTTCGTTATCCAGGCTCTGGTACTCATCATAGTTATCGAGGTTGAGCAGTCCGACAACCGTTGAACCGCGCGCAATTTTCCGTTCAAGTTCAGTGACAACAGTTACGTCGCGCACAAACAGAACCTGGCTTCCCTCTTTATGGGTGACTTCGAAAACCTTGCCGTCATAATGACCGGTAATCGTATCGACATCATCTTCAAAAAGATCGCGGATATTGGGCAGAAAGACAGTCAGTTTCTGATTGACCAGATCAATCCCGAGTTTCTGCAGATAATCGGATGTCCATGTGCAGATATATTCATCGTTATAGGTAATAATACCGATTTCCCCGAATTCAAGCGCATCCTTAGCATCTTTACCGAGCACACGGCTGATTTCGACATCTGTCTGAATTCCCTTGCGGCGAATCGAGGTCCAGAAGCCAAGAAAGAGCGCTGCACTCAGAACAGTCATAATCAGGAAGATCGCAAAAACCTGCCAGTTATGCATAAAGCCAAAATAAGTTGTCAGGGCAACGGCGACTAACAGCAGTAAACTGAATGAAATTCTCCACTTATAAAATCGTTTCATGATGATTCCTCATTGAATGAAAAGAGCGTCGGATCAGATCGGTGTACCCGATCACGGCTTCTATCAGGTTGAGACCGGGAATAAAAGCCAGCCACACGGTAAGTACCGCATAGATACGGGATCCTTTCTGAACCGCTTTTCGCTGTAAAATCATGCATCCATTCCAGATCAGTCCGATCAGACTGGACAGAACTACAAATAGTAAAGCATCTTTAATCCACGATTCAACTTGTCCGGCAAAGAGAATCATGAAAAACCACACCATCATCGCGCCGGTAAAAATCCACGCACACGCGGGATGGACATGTCCCATTGGGGCAAAAGGTTTTATGGCGGAAGCACCGACCACCTTGAGTGCAATGACAAGGGCCATCAGGACAATCGTAATCGTTTCAAGTAGTGCTTCAAACGCTGCCGTCAGGACGAGCAGTCCCTGCCAGGAGATCAGCGGAGCAAGCCAGTGATAAAGTTCCTGCTGGCTAGCCGGATCAAATCCGAACAACTCAGCCAGTACGGTAATCTGAAGCATACTCGATATAAACAGAAGTACAAAGGTGACCAGAGCGGCATGGATAATCGAATGCCGTAAGTAGAGGCCGTATCCTAAAGACCAGCCCGCCATCAGCATCGAAAGGGCAATCAGCCACGTCGTCATGCCGGAGAGTACGAAGGTCAGAAATCCCATCGCAAATAAGGCGCAAAGCGAGATTTTCTTCTCCTCCTTCATCGCACAGACGAGAATCGGAAGTGCGAACAGATACGGAAAAACCGACTCCGCTAACAGTCCGCTGAGCACATCGAGCTCGACGAACATGCCATAGACAGCACAGAGCAGACCTGCTCTGGCAATTGATTTTGTTTTCATAACTTATATCTTATCAATATGAATAGTGAAGCGCTATTGTCCCCATGGGCAACTTTCTGGTTTTAAAATCGCATTTATTTAATTTTATCTTAATTAGAATTGTATCCGGCATATGTTTTTTATGGATTTTTTCAACACGCTATTCTTTTTCTCCGATTTATGCAGAGTCAGGCACATAAAAAGTCAGCCGGATACAGGCTTTGTATGCGGCTGACTGAGTTTGTAAAACCTCTATATTTGCGGGGACGTGATTGATTAGCGGACACGATTATTCAGCATATTCATTTCCGCAGTAGCGGGCGGATCCGAAACCGAGAATAATCAGAAACAGCGGTTCAAAGAACCATAAACCAAGCGTGTAGCCGATTCCTTTACCAAACGAGAGAGCCAGACGGTAGGAGCAGACGGCTTTGATGATCAGTGCGGTGATAATGAGGGCAAGACCAAGATAATAAATGGAAATCATATAAGAATTAAGCAGGCAGACATAACCCCCGGCGATGCACAGGATCATGGCCCAGAACATGGATGGTTTCCAGCTGATCTTAAAAATGATGTACTCATTATAAGCAGGAATCAGGGATTTCCATCCCGGTTCGCCGGCTTTTGCGAACAGCTTCCACATACCGACCATGAGCAGAATATACCAGACGGTACTGATGATCGTTGAAGCCACCTGATTTGCGGCAATCGCACTTTGAATACTATTCACTAACATAATGTATGACCTTCCTTCGTATTCATATCTTAATTTCATCTTAACAGTCCACTTTGCACGGTCAAATATCATACTCAGGAATCTGCACTGCCCAAAACAGGTAAAAAAAAGGACAGGTCATAGACCCGTCCTTGAACTAACAAAGAATAACTGTAATTAGTCTACTACGTAAGGCAGAAGAGCCATCTGTCTAGCGCGTTTGATTGCAGTAGCCAGCTGTCTCTGGTATCTTGCGCGAGTACCAGTTACACGTCTAGGAATAATTTTTCCGTTAGCATTGATGAAGCGTTTTAATAACTCAACATCTTTATAGTCGATTTCTTTGATTTTGTTTTTAGTGAAATAGCAAACTTTTTTGCGTCCCATGCGCTGTTTTTTGAAAGCCATGTCGGATCTCCTTTCTAGAATGGTAAATCATCTGATGAAATATCAAGTGTGTCAGTATCGTCGAACAGACCGCTTGTTGCGTCTGTCGCAGAAGAGCTGTCATCGAAGCTGGAAGCCGGTGAAGATACAGGTGTCGGAGCCGGATTACCGAAGCCGGTATTCACGCTCTGTGCATAAGGATTGGCATTATAGCCGCCCTGATATGCATTCTGATCTGCACCATACTGCTGATTCTGATAGCCGGAATTCTGGTTCGAATAGTTCTGATTGAATCCGTTATTATCGCCATATCCCTGACTTTTTCTTGTTTCGAGGAATGTGACGGAATCGGCAACAATATCAGTCGTGTAGACACGCTGTTGCTGCTGGTTCATATAACTTCCGGTCTGAATTCTTCCTTCGACAGCAATTAAAGAACCTTTATGCAGGAAACGAGCCATATTCTCAGCTGTTTTCCCAAATGCGACACAGGAAATGAAATCCGCTTCCGGGCCGCCTGGCTGTTTGAATCGGCGATCTACTGCAGTCGTGAAACGGACAACACTGTTTCCGTTTGTGGAACGGCGCAGTTCAACATCTTTTGTTAATCGACCGATCAATTCTACTCGGTTCATATACTGTCCTCTACTTCTCTTCTTCTGTTTTAATTACCATTGTGCGGATTACGCTATTGTTGATCCGGCAAAGACGCTGGAATTCTTCAATACCTTCGTTATTCGCTGTGCAGTACATAACCACATAGTGGCCTTTTTTCATGTGATTGATCTCGTAAGCGAAATCTTTGACACCCCAGTTATCAACTTTGTCGATGGTGCCTCCGTTTTCTGTGATTGGTGCATACAGTCTTTTTTCGAGTGCTTCGAACTGTGCATCATCAAGAGCTTCATTCACAATGTACATAGCTTCATATTTTTTCATTTTATGTACACCTCCCTTTGGTCTTGTGGCCTTTTTTCCTTCAATTGAAGGGTTCAAGGCAGAGAGCAAGCTAGACTTGCCGAATTACTTTAACAAATATCGGCATAAACTTCAACTCTATTGTCAGATTCACACGAAATATAAGGCAGAATCGTACATTCTGTTTTTTCCTCTTTTTCCATGCGAATCCGGCTTTTCAAGAATAGCACATTCTCTTATAGATCGAAGGCCAATTTCAAAAAAGACACTCTGTCATCGGACAAAGTGCCAGTATTCTCTATACTTTAACAGTTTCCGCCTACGTAGTACGGATTACTGAATTTTGATGCTGTTGGTGTCGTTATAAACATCGACCGGAAGACCTGCCGGATCAAAGACCTGAACGCAGAGTGCCTTCAGTCCGGTATGAATGCCGACAGCACTGACGAGATCAATGACACGTACAGAGCAGTCTTTAAAGTTTGCGGCGATCTTCTGCGCAAATTTCTTTGCCGCTTCAACGGAATCCACATGGGCAACCGTGATATCATCACCGGCACGGACACCAATCTGTTTTAAATGATCAATGACACGGTCCTGAGCACGGGACATTGTTCTGACTTTATCAAATGCATCCACACGGCCATCGGTAGAACGGTCGAGGTGCAGCAGTGGTTTGATTTTGAGCATGCCGCCAAGCATTGCGGCTGCAGCAGTCAGACGTCCGCCGCGTTTCATGTGCTGTAAGTCATCACACAGAACGACAGTATTGGAACGGGCGCAGATCTTGTCGAGCGTTTCGATGATTTCTTCAACGGATTTACCTTCATCATATAAACGCTTCGCGGTTTCGATGCAGTGCGCTTCCATAACGGCTGTGCTGTAGCAGTCATAGCCGTAGAACTTCAGGCCGACCTGATTGGCAGCGGATTCCATCGCATTGAGCGTTCCGGACAGTCCGCGGCAGATCGGTACACAGAAAACACCTTCATATCCTTCGTTCTTTAACTGTTCAAATAAGTCTTCAATTTTTCCTAAAGACGGCAGAGAAGTTTTCATCAGGATCTGATCATGCAGGTTCTGAATGATCTGCTTATAGGAAATCGTTTCATTCTCATCAAATGTTTCATTATTAATTGTGATCTGTAAAGGAAGAGAGTAAATGCCTCTTTCTTTCCAGAATTCGGAACTGAATCCGGTTCCGCTATCAGTCACAAATGCGAGTTTCATCATAATCAACTCCTTCAATTTTCTCGATAAACTGAATGCCTACTGAGCCAAGTCCGGTATGAGCGGCGATGACCGCAAACATATCCAGAGTGGTAATCGGTGCCTGCGGCGCAATACCCTGCAGCAGTTCAAGGGCTTTGGCCGTATTGGCATCATCATTTCCATTGAGAATAAAGAATTCGTATTCCTTACCCGGTTCGATCGCCTTTTCGACCTGGTCAACGGCTTTTGCAACCGCTTTGTGGAATGTACGGACTTTATCAAAAGAATCAACTTTGCCGTACGTTGATTTTGCGACTTTTAAAACCGGTTTAATCTTGAGCAAACCGCCAAGTTTTGCAGCAAGCGGGGTCAGACGGCCGCCGGCAGCAAGGTGATCGAGATTGTCCACAATCAGATAGCCTTCCGAAGTGTCTACTGCTTTTTCAAGCAGTGCAATAACCTCATCGGGATCCTTACCCTGGTCGATCAGCGTTTTTGCCGCGATGGCTAGATAGCGCTCAATTCCTAGAGTGGTATAGATATCGAGGGTATGTAATATTAATCCTACTCTTTTTGCTGTTGCCTGTACAACTTCGTTCGTACTCGACAGTCCGCTGGACAGATTGACCACGATTAAGTCGGTGTATCCTTCTTCTTTATACTGTTCGAATAATTCTTCTTCCAGATACAGTGGGGGCTGACTGGTTGTCGGCATCTTGCCGTCTTCTAGAAACTGATAAAGCGTTTTTATATCAAGATCAACGCCATCAAGATACTGATGATCGTCAACTGAAACCTGCAGAGGCAGTAAGCCGATGCCAAGTTTTTCCGCCTGTTTCTGGCTTAATCCGCTGCCGGAATCTGTAATCACTTTTACTTTCATATACTCATTTTCTCCATATTGGTTCAGAGCCTGACTTATGCCCGTTGAAGTGTGCTATTTTAAAACAGGTCTACTGATTTCCATTTCAAATATCTTCTTCTATTTTGCCTGTTCATCGAGAAAAACACACGATATCTATGCATGTTTTTTCATATTTTGTGAGGTCACGCCTGATTTTTATGTTTAATCATCCTCTATTTTAAGCGCTACCGCACTGGACTCCCGTCATTCGCGTCTGTTATTAGACAGATTCGGCAATCTGTTTAATAAATTTTCCTCATCACACAGAACATACCTGGTGAGCTCGGGAAATTACGCTCTTTTTTATACTGTTTAGGTTTAATGAACATTAAGCTTTGTTAGAATGTAACTGATGCATCCGCTTTCATTCTGGTTCTGCTCCTTCCCACTTTTCTTTTTGAAAATGAATCCGGAGAGAATGGTATGAAAGCAGTCTGTATTGGGTGCATTTTTTAAACTTTCTGACTCTGAATAGAAAGGAATACCCATGAGTTTTATTGAATTTACAAACGTCCGCAAAGACTACCAGATGGGCGAAGTCACGATTCACGCCCTCGATGGGGTCTCCTTTGAAATTGAAGAGGGCGAATTTGTGATTATTGCCGGTGCTTCCGGTGCTGGTAAGTCCACAATTCTGAACCTTCTCGGCGGGATGGATAAAGCGAGTGCGGGAACGATTAAAGTCGGCGATAAGATTGTCAGCGACTATTCCGACCGCGAACTGACTTACTACCGGCGCGATGACGTCGGGTTTGTCTTCCAGTTCTACAACCTGATCCAGAACCTGACCGTTCTTGAAAACGTCGAACTCGCCTGTCAGATTTCCAAGCATCCGTTAGATATTGAACAGACGCTCGATGCGGTAGGACTGAGCGAACGCAAATCCAATTTCCCTTCGCAGATTTCCGGTGGTGAACAGCAGCGCGTGGCAATCGCCCGTGCCATTGCCAAAAACCCGCGTCTTCTGCTCTGCGATGAGCCGACCGGTGCACTGGACTACCAGACCGGCAAGCAGGTTCTGCAGGTCCTTCAGGATATCTGCAAGCGCGAGAAAACTACCGTTGTCGTTATAACCCATAACCTGGCACTGACCCCGATCGGGGACAAGATCATCAAAGTCCGCTCCGGTAAAATTGACAGTATCACGCTTAACGAACATCCGATGAGCGCACAGGAGATTGAATACTGATGCCACCTATTCTCATAAAAGATCTTATCGAAGAGATCAAACATTCACTCGGGCGCTATCTCTCGATTCTTGCGATTGTCGCATTAGGCGTTGCCTTCTTTGCGGGGATTAAAGCGAGTGCGCCGGATATGAAAAATACGGCGGACCGATACTTTGACAAGTACAATCTGCAGGATATTCAGGTCTTCTCGACGATCGGCTTAAATGAAGACGATCTTGAGGCTCTGCGCGAAGTCGAGGGAGTGGAGGAAGCACAGGGGCAGTTCTCCAGTGACTATCTCGCCAAAAAAGGTTCGAAGGAAATGGTTGTCAAAGTCATCTCCTTTGCCAACGGCCAGTCGATCAACCAGCCGCGTCTGATTGAAGGACGGATGCCGGAAAGCGATGACGAATGCCTGCTTCAGGCGGAAAGCGCAACCGGACAGATGTTCGGTTCCTTTGATTTAGGACAGACGATTGATCTGTATTCCGGAACCGCCACTCCGATCGAAGATGATTTAAAAGTTCATTCCTTTAAAGTTGTCGGCAAAGCCTACAGCCCGAACTACCTGTCCTATCAGCTCGGAACGTCTACCATCGGCAGTGGTACCGTCAATACTTTCCTCTATATTCCCGACAGCGCAGTCAAAGCCGATTACTATACTGAAATTGATTTAACGGTTGCGGATGCCCGCTCCCTTGATTCGTATTCGAATGAGTACTTTGACACCGTTGAACCGGTTGTCGAAAACGTTGAAGCCATCGCGGATGAGCAGGTACAGGCAACGATTGATTCCTACTACGCTAAGATTGACGAAGAGGAAGAAAAAGCCAATGAAAAACTTGCGGATGCCCAGGCCAAACTCGATGATGCCAAAGCCCAGCTCGATGATGGTCAGGCACAGCTTGATGCCGGAAAGCAGCAGCTTGCCGATTCGAGAAAGCAGCTCGATGATGGCCGCAAGCAGTATGAAGAAGGCAAGAAGCAGTTAGAAGACGGCAAGAAACAGGTTGCCGATGGCTTAGCCCAGATTAACGATGGCATTGCGCAGTTAGAAGACGCCCGCCTACAGCTGACGGACTTGCGCAATCAGCGCACCCAGCTGCAGACCGCTCTGAATTCCCTCGATCAGCTCGATGCCACGGTCGCAAACATTGATCAGATGAATGATCAGCTCTACGACATCAATAAAGAACTGATTGAACTTAAGAAAAACAATCCGTACAGTCCGCTGATTGCGACTCTGACGACTGCAGCTCTCAATCTGCAGAACCAGATCAACCAGGCGCAGATGACAGTCAATGAAACATCCAGCGAAATCTACTCCCAGATCGGCGGATCGCGTGAAGCCGGTGAAGCCAACCTTGCCAGACTCGACGATGCGATCCGGCAGATCGAAGGCACCGAAACAACTCTTACTTCCCTGCTGCTGAAAAAGAATGATCTTGAAAACAAACAGCAGGAACTCGAGCAGTCTACCAAAACACTCGAAGCGTCCAAGGCTCAGCTTGACGAGGGCGAAAAGCAGTACGCTCAGGGTATGAGCGAAATCACCAGTCGTGAGCAGCAGCTCAATGACGGACGTGCTGAATACGAAAAAAATGCCGCTGAATTTGAGCGGCAGAAACTCCACGCGCAGAACGATATTAAAAAAGCCCGTGAAAAAATTGAGGAAATGGGCGCAAAATGGATCGTTCTCGACCGCAACTCCCACTACTCCTTTAAAGACTATGAATCCTGTGCGGACCGCATGGACGGGATTGCCTCCGTCTTCCCTGTATTCTTCTTCCTGGTTGCCGCACTGGTATGCATGACGACCATGACCCGCATGGTCGATGAACAGCGTAACGAAATGGGAACGCTCAAAGCGTTAGGTTACTCCCGCTGGCAGATCAGTGCCAAGTACCTGATTTATGCCGGATCGGCTTCCATTCTCGGTTCGATCATCGGCTGTGCCGTCGGGATGTGGCTGTTCCCGATGGTCATCTACAATGCATGGAACATCATGTATAACCTCGATACCATCAAATTCCGGTTCCAGCCCGGACTCATGCTGATGGCATCGGGCATGGTTACCCTCGTTGTCCTTGCGGCAACCTGGTTCTCCATCTATAAAGAAATGCGCGAAGTGCCTGCGCAGCTGATGCGTCCGAAAGCCGCAAAAGCCGGCAAACGCATCCTGCTTGAACGTGTCGGCTGGTTCTGGTCAAAACTGTCGTTCATGCAGAAAGTTACCCTGCGTAACCTGTTCCGTTATAAGAAACGATTCCTGATGACGGTCATCGGTATTTCCGGATGTTCCGCCCTGCTTGTGGCGGGATTCGGATTGAACGACTCGATCAGCGATATCGTTCCCCGTCAGTTCCAGGCGGTTTATCATTATGATGCCACCCTGCGCACAGACTCTACGGTAACCAAAGATAAAGCCGAACAGCTTGCCAAAGAAATCGAAGACTACGAGGGTGTCAACGAGACAGAAACGCTCGAAACGCTCCCGATTACCGTTCACTACGATAATAAGGATGTAGCCGCAACCCTGAACGTTGTCTCCGATCCAAAGGCTTTCGAAGACTTCATGTCCTTCTATCCGCAGACCCGCAATTCAGCAAGCGAGCTGAATGATGACGGCGCACTCGTCGCAATCAAGACCGCGCAGAAGCTAGGCGTAGGAGTCGGAGATGAACTCACCTTTAAGACAAGCGAGTATAACCGGACGGTCAAAGTCAAAGTTGCCGGAATTTTCGAACAGTATACCGGTCACGAAATCTTCGTCACCGAAAAAACATTCGAAAAGATGGGGATCAAGGAAACTCCGCTTTATTCTATCCTGCTTAAAGACGAACAGACTGATGCCGAGTTTGAAAATGATCTTGGTGCCAAGATTATGGCTAACGATGACATCCGCTCCGTATCGTTCTACTCCTCTGTCATTGAAAACTTTGAGAACATGATCTCCTCAATCAAGCTGATTGTTGTGGTACTCGTTCTCTCCGCAGCCCTGCTTGCATTCGTTGTGCTCTACAACCTGTCCAACGTCAACATTTCCGAACGTCTTCGTGAAATTGCGACGATCAAGGTTCTCGGCTTCAACGAAAAAGAAGTGAATGCCTATGTCAACCGCGAGACCATTATCCTTGCCTTGATCGGCAGTATCACCGGTCTGTTATTAGGTATTTACCTGCATGGCCTGATCATGAACCTTGCCGAGCTGGATACCGTCCGTTTCGGCCGTACAATCTTCTGGCAGTCCTTTGCCTACTCGATTGCCCTGACGATGGTCTTCACGTTCATCGTCAACTGGATCATGAAATTCCGTCTGCGCAATATCCAGATGGTTGAATCCTTAAAAGCTGTCGAATAACCGATCATCCCTTCGTATCAACCGGCGAAGATTCACGGGTCTCTCCCCGCACGGATCTTCGCCTTTTCTTTATCTTTTGAACCGACGTCCGGCCACAAAAAATGCATCCCGCATCAGGGAGAGAACTCCTTGAACGGAATGCATTTTGTATTTTATTCAGTTTTAGATCTGGCCGATTAAACAGTCACGATTTTCAGCATGTTCGTTGAACCGCTGCCCACCGGGTAGCCGGCTACAACGATGATGTGGTCACCATGGTGTAATCCGTTTTTCAGAGCGATGTTGCGGGCAAGCTGAACATCATTCTGCTGAGTGTTCTGAACGTCAGTCACAACGGGCAGAACACCGAAAACAGGAAGCAGAGAACGCTGAACTCTTTCATCAAAAGTAACGGCGATAACCGGAGCTTCAGGACGGAATTTAGCCATACGTTTAGCAGTAGAACCGGACTGAGTGAATGCCACGATTGCCTTGATATCCATAGCCAGTGCAGTTTCTGCAGCAGAAATAGCGATGGAGTCGGACATATTGCGGTTGCTTGAAGCAATACCTTCAGCAAGACGGGTCTTGTAGTCAATCATTGGTTCGATTGCGTTGGCAATTTTGGTGAATGTATGAACGGCTTCAGCCGGGTAGCTACCTGCAGCAGTTTCTGCAGAAGTCATGACTGCGTCAGTACCATCCATGATAGCATTGGCAACGTCACTTGCTTCGGCACGTGTAGGACGAGGGTTACCCTGCATACTTTCAAGCATGTGAGTAGCAGTGATAACTGGTTTGCCCATTTCGTTTGCCATGTGGATCATCTGTTTCTGGTAGATTGGTACGTATTCAAGAGATACGTTTACACCTAAATCACCACGGGCAACCATGATACCGTCAGCAACTTCAAGGATGTCGCGCAGGTTATCGAAACCTTCCTGGTTTTCGATTTTAGCGATAATCTGAATGTCGTCTTTGCCTTCAGCGATCAGGACATCTCTGACAGCAAGGACGTCTTCTTTACGGCGTACAAAGCTTAATGCGATGTAGTCGATATCGTTCTGAGCACCGAAACGAATATCAGATTCATCTTTCTTGGAAAGGAATGGCATAGACAGGATAATTCCCGGCAGGTTGCATCCTTTCTTAGATTTCAGAAAATGCGGGTTAGCAACGATACCTTTGAAGGATTTTCCGGTATCTACGGATGTGATATCCACACGCATTTTACCGTCATCCATCAGGATGTAGTCGCCTGCTTTAACGTCATTGAAGACTTCAGGAACGCTTAATGCGAAAGATTCGCGTGTTCCCTGAAGAGTCGGGTCATTGACGATGGTGACTTCGTCACCTTTTTCGAACTGAACACCGCCGTTCTCGAATTCGCCTAAACGGATTTCAGGACCTTTAGTATCCAGCATAATGCCGATTGGTTTCTTTAATTCTTTGGAAACCTCGCGGATACGCGCAATACGGTTTCCGTGTTCTGTGTAGTCACCGTGGGAGAAGTTTAAACGACAGATATTCATTCCTTCGTTGACTAATTTTACGATCATTTCTTTGTCTTCACTGGCCGGGCCGATCGTGCAGACAACTTTCGTTTTCTTATCCATTTTTTCTTACCTCAATTTACTCGGACTCATTCTATATCATGACTATCGGTTTTGTTTAGATTGTGATTACCCAATTCTCTCGAATAAGTTTGTTAACGGTTTCTTTGATTCTGATGGCATCACAAGTGCACGTTCGATCGGATATGCGGTGATCTTGTTGTTGCGGATTGCAACGCACTGTCCGCCGATTCCCTGCATTAACAGGTCAATCGCCTTTTCTGCCATCTGGCTGGCTAGCATACGGTCGAATGGGCAGGGGGACCCACCACGCTGGATGTGGCCGAGGACAGTTGCTCGTCCGGAGAAGCCGGTATTGAGCGTGACGCGCTTAGCGAACTGATGAACATCCGTAATCTTTTCAGAGATAATAACAATTGCGTGTTTTTTCTTTTTAATCTGGTCTAAATCACGTAAACGATCCAGAATATCCTGTTCGTCAAAACCGCTTTCGCTTGTGACGATAATTTCCGCACCGCAGGCAATGCCGGCCCATAAAGCCAGGTCTCCGCAGCGGTTACCCATAACTTCTACAATAGAGCAGCGGTGATGGGAGTTGGATGTATCGCGCAGTTTATCGACTGCATCAACGATTGTTTCGAGAGCAGTCATGAAGCCGATCGTGTAATCGGTACAGGTAATATCGTTATCAATTGTGCCCGGCAGACCAATACAGTTAATACCCATATGAGTCAGTTCGAGCGCACCGCGGTAGGAACCGTCTCCACCGATGACAATTACAGCTTCAATACCGCGCTTCTGCAGCTGTTTCACAGCTTTTTTACGTACTTCTTCATCTTTGAATTCTGGTAAACGAGCTGATCCGAGGACCGTACCACCTCGTGTGAGAATCTCGCTGACGGACTCTGCTGTTAAAGGCTCAATGTAGCCTTCGACCATTCCTTTATATCCATTATAGATACCGAATACTTCAAGCCCGGCATTAATGCCAATTTTTGTAATGGCACGGACAGCAGCGTTCATTCCTGGGGAGTCCCCACCGGAAGTCAAAACACCAATTCTTTTGATCATCTTTGCTTCCTCCAATTCTGGTCATTATTTTGGTTTTCAAAGCGCCTTTTTCAGGTTGATTCCGTTCAACCATGTGACACTGATATTCAGTCTCATTTTAACATAATTCATGGTTGCTCAATTTCCCCTTGTCACAGAATCTGTCGAAAATTTCACGAAGTTAAAGACCAAGGTCGGCTAGAAGGTTCTGACTATCAAGATCTGCTTTGACTTTGTCGTAAGCCTTGATAATCATTCCGTTTTCATCAATCAGATACGTTGTGCGGACTGTTCCGATTGCTTTCTTGCCATACATCGTTTTCTCTTTGAGAACGTCATACAGCGCAAGAACTTCACGGTCAGGGTCTGCGAGTAATGTAAAGGGCAGATCGTATTTTGCCATGAAGTTGGCATGCGAACGGACAGTATCTTTGGAAATACCGATAACTTTGGCGCCTTTTTCTACGAACTGCGGATAGTTATCGCGGTAGCTGCACGCCTGTTTGGTACAGCCGCTTGTATTGTCTTTGGGATAGAAATAAAGAATAACTTTCTGGTTACGGAAATCCGACAGTGTAACAGGATTTCCATCCTGATCCGGCAGTGTGAAATCAGGAGCCGGAGTTCCAACTGCTAACATACTTTCTCCTTTTCATTGATCGGGTTCAAATCCGATTCCTCTATATTTTATCAGCGTAAACTGTGAAATGGTAAAAATATTTTACTAAACTTTAAATAATTTTACCTATATTTTACTTCGCTTCTATAGAAATTCTAATCTACTTCTTTGCGGATTACCTTATTAATACATTAAAACGTTTCATATTCTTTCATCGTTCATTTTTATTCTTCCGCTCTTTGTCCCCACGTGGAATAATCTGTTTTCTCTTCATAATAAGGAAAACGGCAGAACAGTGAAGTCCTGCCGTTTTCCGGGGAATGGGAAATATATTGCCTAAGCTAAAGCGACGAAGTCTGCCATACGTTCTTCTTCTTCTTTCTGAAGATCGCGGAAGATGTCAGCTAATGCTTTAGAATTGTTTGTTTCAAGGATTTTGTAGTAGTCATTCCGTAAATTTAAAGGAATGCAGATCGGAGTCTTACCGCCGCTGATCAGCATCGAGTTGATCAGAATACGTCCGGTACGTCCGTTTCCGTCTGAGAACGGGTGAATGTTTTCGAATTCGATATGTAATTTGGCAACGTCATCCATGTCGAATCCTTTTTCAACCAGGTTATTGTATTCAGTGATGAATTTTTGCAGGAAAGTTTCGATTTCATCCGGTCCCGGGAAGATTTTTGTCGAACCGGAAACGATTGCAGGGTCTTCACGGTAAGCACCGCCGAACAGAATGTTCTCGTTAATGATGTCGTTGATCTTCATCAGATGTTCTTCAGTCAGAGGCTCATGATTCAGAACACGTTTCATCATTAAGTTCATGGCACGTTTATGATTGATTGCCTGATGGATTTCTTTTGCGTTGGCGTTGATCGGGCAGTGGTTGGAATCGAAAATCAGGGCATACGTTTCGTTTTTCGTCAGCGTGCTGCCTTCAATCGCATTGGAGTTGTAAACCACGCGTGTAAAGAAATCTTCCAGATAAGTTTGATTGTTTTTTAATACTTCTCTAGCATCCATAATAATTCTCCTTACTGATGTTTGTTCTATTATAGATGAAATTCACTAGCTCTGGCGAATTAAGACGGATTTTTTCAGCAGAATCGTGTTTTTTTCAGTCTTTCTTTCATTTTTGATAAAAAATGATCTTATTCTCTGTCATATGGTATCTATCCCATTCCCTTCTTTATCCGTACCGGATACAGCCGGCTTCAAACCGAAATTTGGAATTCTAATTGAACTTTTTATGTGTTTTGGAGTATAACTAGTCATTATTAATATATTGTCCAAATAGATCCGTTTAATATCATTCAAAAATTAATTATTTTTTTAGAAATATCCATTAAACTGATAGATATTATATTTCCCGGTTTTTCTGCCTTGATGCCGAAGGAAAATCTGCATCATGCCGATCGGAAATATAAGCTATATTTTTATATCAGATCCGAAAAATCAGGACGTGATATTAAGATGAATAAGAATGCAAAGATTGGTGTTAATGGATATTTAAAGAGAGGATAAAGATTATATAAAGATAGATTAAGCGATATATATGGCGATTATTGAAATATGACATGAAAAATCACATTATTTATTTTTAAATTTTTGTTGCATCTTTAAATCAACGGGGTTAATATTAAGACGTAATAAGCATAAAGATCAAATAAAGATTCAAATAAAGCTGAATCCGATTCAATACGATACCTGCAATTCAAAACTATCAAGAGTTTTCGGAGGAAAATATATGAACAACGCTGTATTATTTTACACTTCACCTGGATGCGCAAGTTGCCGCAAAGCAAAGAAATGGCTAGAAGACAACCATATTAATTTTGTTGAGAAGAACATTTTTTCCAACCTGCTTTCCGAAGCAGAAATTAAATATTTACTTTCCCGCTGCGAAAACGGCACAGAAGACATTATTTCTACCCGTTCCAAGGCATATGTAAATCTTAAGGAAAGCCTGGAAGATATGTCCATCACTCAGCTGACCCGTTTTATCCAGCGCAACCCATCTGTATTAAAGCGCCCGATCATGTTATCAGAAAGAAATATGGTGATCGGTTATGACGACGATGAAATTACCGCAATGGTACCGGCAAGTCGCCGTCAGGAAGAGCTGCGTCAGATCGAACAGTCCATCGCAACTGTCGATCTGCAGATCCGCCCTTTCTAAAAAAGAAATAAAGAAGACCAAAAAATAAAAGCAAAGCAAGCAAAACCGGCTTTCAGTTCCCTTATGGCAACGAAAGCCGGTTTTCTTATGCTCCGTATAAAGTTTCTTTATCCCCTCTCTGCCTCTTCTCTCTATCTTCTTCTGTCTATCCTTTTCATGAATAAAACCGGAGATCCTTTTCTCGGACTTCCGGTTCTGTGCTGTTATAAAGATAAACGAAGATTAAGTGAGGTTGCGGGCCCACTTATTCCGGTGGACTGAAATCATTTCTGGGAAGATCTTGACCACGTTGTAGCACTGGGAGATCAGATAGACCGTAAAGATATCCCAGTTTGTTAAGTAGCAGACCACCCAGACTAGCGGACAGCCGACGATCGTACTAATACCCCCATCGAGCGCAAACGTTAAAAGTGTATTGCCTCCGGAGCGAATAATGAAGTAAGCCGCATTATTGACCGAGTTGATCGGAGAGAGTGCTGCGGTAATGTAAATCAGCCGTACCGCAAGAGCTCTCGTTTCTGCCGGTACATTATAAAGACTCGCAAAAGACGGTGCACTTGCGGCAGAGAGAACCATCGTCACTAATGCGATCAGAATCGACAGCATCAGCAGTTTTCTCGAATCGGCAATCGCCTGTCCGGAATCTCCCCTGCCTAAAGTGTTGCCAAGAATAATCGCAATCGCACTGCCGATCGATACATATGCTGTACGGAATAGCTGCGTGACGACATCCACAATTGCGAGTGCACTAACCACAGTCAGTCCGCGGGTCGAATAACAGCTTGAGAAGAAAGCGATGGTTCCGGACCATAATGTCTCATTAATCATCAATGGCAGCGATTTGAGAATGATCGTTTTTGCGAGATCACCCGGAATGCGCATGTTGGAGAACACTCCCGCAAAGACCGGAAGTTCCTTTATATGTCTCCGAATCCAGATCAGCACAAATAAACATTCCACTCATCGTGCAAGAACAGTTGCGATTGCCGCACCTGCGACACCTAATGCCGGAAGGCCTAAACGGCCGAAAATCAGCAAATAGTCACCGGTCAGATTCACGACGAGAGCGAGAATCGCCGACTCCATACAGATAATCGTTTTCTGACATTCTTTAAGTGTCGATACCATTGTCTGGGTCAGACAGTAAAATGGAATGGACCCGAACATGATCGACATATAGGTCATTGCATAGGATAAAGTTGCAGCTGCGTTTTCCGGTGAGTCATGAAGCCATAAAGAAATGACTCTTGGTCCCTGTAAAGCCAGCATCAGAAAAACCGTCAGCCCTAAAGTACCCGCAAAACACGCCTTCATCCAGAATGTATGGGCCTGCTGTTTATAATCCGCTTTGCCGTAAAACTGTGCCCCGAAAATTTCAGCGCCGCTGATTGCACCGAAAATGGACAGGTTAAGAATAAAAAAGATCTGATTCGTAATCGAAACAGATGCAATCTGTAAAGGTCCTAACTGTCCGACCATGACATTGTCCAGTAATGAAACGAGCTGGGTCATGAATCCCTGAAGCATTACCGGAATAGCGAGTGCAAATACCCTTTTATAAAACGCTTTAGTTCCAAAAAATTTCCTCATTATACCACCGGAGCACATTGTATCATGACAGATCAGAAAGCCAACAGGATTTTAAGAACGTGAAGGAAAGTCTCATGTATGCCGATTTTAAGGCAAAAACAGAAGATCGGCTTTCCTGCTGACAAAACAAAAGCCCCATACCGATACGATACGGAGCTTCATTTTCCACTGGTGGAGATGGCGAGACTCGAACTCGCGTCTAAGCAATGTCCCACGAGTCAACGTTTACAGCTTAGTCTGTCAGAGATCCACTAGACTTGGACAGACGCAATTTCTAATGGTTTGGCTGTAGGATTTTCATCCGGTCAGAACCAGCCGGTCTGCCGGCTTATCTTCTTTTCGCCTACTGCTTCAGACTAGAAGAAAGCGAACTCGTCTAAAGAGGCTGCAGACTGAATGTTCGTCTATTAAGCAGCAAAGGCAACAGCACCGTTGTTATAAGTGCGGCCAAAGTTAAAGTTTTTAGCGTTTAATTTGAAATGATTTTTAACGGAATCACCCGGCTGTGGTTGAGTCCAAACAATTACTCATCGAATGCCAGAAACATCCCCATTTGGAATCCCTGGGTTTCATATTATAGGCCAAAACCTTTTAAAATCAAGGTTTGCGCCTAATTTTGGAAACTAGCTTTTCCTGCTTCCAAAGACCGGGCCGACTAGTAGCGTTCCTTCATAGCCTTGCGGATTTCCCGTTCAGCATCACGGTTCTTTGCCGTTTCACGCTTATCATGCAGATTTTTACCTCTTGCTACCGCAATTTCCAGTTTGCATAAACCGTGAGTTAAATACAGGCAGACCGGCACAAGGGTCATTCCTTTGAGGCGCACCTGGGAGTCCAGTTTAAGAATTTCATTTTTATGCAGAAGCAGCCGGCGGTCCCGGTCTTCTTCATGATTGAAGCGGTTACCAAATTCATAAGGAGAAATATGCATTCCTTTAATGACAGCCTGTCCATTTCTTATGGAGATATAGGAATCCTTGAGCTGTACTTTACCGTTGCGCACGCTTTTAATTTCAGTGCCCTTTAATTCAAGACCGGCTTCATAGCGGTCAAGCAGTTCAAATTCATGCCGGGCTTTCCGGTTTTCCGCAATAATTTTGCGTCCTTTTCCTGTCTGAGCAGCCATAATCGCTCACCTTTCACTTTCTAATTCTATTCCGTTCTATATTTGCGTTTCTATTGTTACGTGGATGTCAATCCGTCCGATTCGTTTTCTGGTCAGTTTTAATCATACTATAACGGATTCACTCTTCCGCTATTTTCGACTGATCGGGCTTCTTTTTCCTTTTCCGCGATCTCGGGAATCCGAAAACGGAGGGGATGCTTTAAAAAGCAGTTATAAAAACGGGTATAAAAAGAAAGTACAGCCTTCCTTTTTATACCCTATAACGAAGAGAACCCTGCTCTTCTAATTTCCATTATG
>JBJEFF010000115.1:0-8735 GCA_051873775.1 Allobaculum sp.
TACCACTGAGATTCCAGAGCAGAATTTGAGGGCTGTTTATCACTATGAAGATGAATTTGGAGATATTCATCCGTTTGTTTATACGGTGAGGTACAGCTCCCAAACCACAATGGAATCCGTCTGAATCACGACTGTTTCCTGACAGTAAGCACGTGAAACCGCTTTCAGAAATTTTGCTTCTGTAAAGTTCTTTTTAGTGCGTCCATTTTTACCAAAAAACATAAACGTAATCCAGATATTGCCTTCTCTATCAAGGCAAATGTACCTGCATATGGCAAAACTGATTTCTTTCTGATTACTCTGCATTTACACTTGACATTTAATAGTTAGGCTCGTATAGGGGAATCGACTGGGAAAGTTCTACTTAATGATATTGGTCCAAATGCAAAGTCATTGCAGTTGTCAACCAGAAAGGCGGCGTTGGCAAGACCACTACAACCGAGAATGTGGCTATCGATTTAGCTAGAAACGGCAATGAAGTATTGATTGTATACTTTGACCCTCAGGGAGATCTTACTGCATGTCTTGGTTGGAAGAACAATGACTCATTGGATAATACTGTTTCTGCTTGATGATTACATCAACGATAAGGATATCAACTATGCATCTCTAATCTTAAAACATGAAGAGGATGTCGATGTAATTCCAGCAAACATTGAACTGACAAATTCTGAAATGCGTATTGTTTTTGGACCATATCCAACAAGCATTACTTTAACTATTCGTAATTCGAAATGTTTGCGAAATGTTATCGAAATGTTGATATAATTATTGCGTGTTGATTAATTTGAAAATTAACGAACTATATCCAGATGTCATAACAGAAGATTTGCACTATGAACTCAAAAGCATTTTATCATCCGATAACCCATTAAAATGGGCAAAAACTATTGTTGGATATGCTAATGGTGATGGTGGAATAATCTTTGTTGGTGTTTCCAATAATCGAGATGTTTTTGGACTATCGATTGAAGAGATTGATAAAACCAAAAATCTTATTGCAATTATTAATGATAGACACATTTTTCCACATGCAAAAATATCATATTCTATGAGGAGCGTTGATAACGATGCTGAAAAATTTGTTTTGGCAGTAAAAATATATTCTTCCGATTCTGTTGTGAGATATAGAGATGGAGATTTTAACGAAACTGTTTATATTAAAGGCGATGGAAATACAACTCCTACCACTCCAGAAGACATTATCTCACTATCTAAGCGTAAATATGGTGTCGATAATTCAATAAGTGGAATCTTATATAAAGAATCAGACTGGAGCAAATATCTTTCGACATGTAGCATTTATCGAACCGACCACTGCATCCCGAGCTTAAAAGAATTACAAAATGAACAAATTGTATCAAAGGACGGCTATTCATCAACCGGACTACTAATGTTTAAAGATGACTATGCTAACGATGATTCTTTAATATGTTGCAGACTTTGGAAAGGAATTAACAAAGTTGGCACTGTTTTAGATACTGGTAGATATAAAGGACCTTTATTAGATGTTTTTTCTTCAACACTCAATTTTATTGAAAGAAACACAAAATCCGGATGGAAAAAGGCAGCAAATGGAGGAAGAGAAGAAGTACGTTCCTATCCTAAAGAAGCAATAAGAGAAATACTAGTTAATGCAATAGCACATCGTGATTATTCAATCATGGGAACGCAGATTGATGTAGATATTTATGATGATAGAATTGAAGTTGTATCCCCCGGGTCATGGTTGCTTCCAAAGCCATACGAAGAATATCCTGTTGGCACCATTCCTTCCATTAGAAGAAACAAAATAATAGCAGCATGTCTGGATGTTGCAAATCTAATGGAACGTGGTGGCACAGGATTTCAGACAATCGTAGAGTGTTATAAGAAAGCACCTGAAAACAAACAACCAGTTGTCTCTGCATATCCAGGTTTTCTATCCTTAAAGCTTTATGATCTTTTGTACAACGAAGAGGTGAAAGAATTAGACGTCGATAATATTACAGACTTAAAAAATTATGAAGAAGTGATAATACATTTGCTTAAAAGCGGTCCAAAACAAATAAACGAATTGCAAGGTGTTACTCCTTATAAAAGTAGATCAACATTTTTATCTAGGGTAATAAACCCACTTATTGAAAAAAATATTATTAAAAGAGAAGGACATCCTAAATCTCCATATTCAGTATTCATATTAGTTGACGATAAAAACGACTTATAAACCAGTTAAAAACGCCGATTTCTCGGCGTTTTATCATTTTACTCGAATTCGATTGTTCCAGGCGGTTTTGAAGTAATATCGTAAAGCACGCGGTTTACGTGTGAAACTTCATTGATAATACGATCAGAAACACGTCCTAATACATCCCACGGGATTTTTGCCCAGTCAGCGGTCATACCGTCGATGGAAGTAACGGCACGGATCGCAACGGCATAGTCGTAAGTGCGCTGGTCACCCATTACACCTACAGAACGCATATTGGTTAATGCGGTGAAGTACTGCCAGATGTCTTCTTCAAGACCGGCTTTCGCAATTTCTTCACGCAGGATTGCATCGGATTCGCGGACGATTTCCAGTTTTTCATCGGTAACATCACCGATAATACGGATACCAAGCCCTGGTCCCGGGAATGGCTGTCTCCATACCATTTCATGCGGTAAGCCTAATTCTTCACCAAGAGCACGAACTTCATCTTTGAATAATGTGTTCAGTGGTTCGATCAGTTTAAATTCCATGTCTTTTGGCAGGGCGCCAACGTTATGATGGGATTTAATTTTCTGTGCGGAGTTTGTACCGGATTCGATTACGTCAGTGTACAGAGTACCCTGGGCAAGCCATTTTACGTTACCGTCTTTAACGATTTTCTTCGTTTCTTCATCGAAGGTATAAACGAATTCGTTACCGATAATTTTACGTTTCTGTTCCGGATCACTTACGCCGGCAAGTTTTTTCATGAAACGGTCTTTGGCATCAATTTTGACCAGATTGATGTTCATGTTGCGGCCGAAAGTTTCCATTACGGATTCGCCTTCGCCTTTACGTAACAGACCGTGGTCAATGAACATGGCGATTAACTGATCACCGATTGCTTCGTGAAGCAGAGCGGCTACCACAGAAGAGTCCACACCACCGGACAGACCGAGCAGTACTTTATCGGTGCCGACCTGTTCTTTAATTTTCTGTTTCTGAGTTTCAATGAAGTCATGCATCGTCCAGTTTGCTTGTGCTTCGCAGACATTGAAGACGAAGTTTTTCAGGATCGCATTTCCGTATTCGGAATGACGGACTTCCGGATGGAACTGCAGGCTGTAGATTTTCTTTTCAGTATTCTGAGCTGCCGCAAACGGACAGGTAGAACTTTTTGCGATCTGTTCAAATCCCGGTGCAAGTTCGCTGACCTGGTCACCATGGGACATCCATACGATCTGTTCTTCAGGCAGATCCTTGAACAGCAGGTTTTCACGGGTTACATCAATTTCTGTACGGCCGTATTCTTTGCGGCTGCTCGATTTGACTTTACCGCCAAGGTCGAACATGATCATCTGCATTCCGTAGCAGATCCCCAGAATAGGAATTCCGGATTTATAAATCGCCGGATCACAGTGCGGTGCATTTTCGGCATAAACAGAATTAGGACCACCAGAGAAAACAATTCCTTTGACATCGCCAAGAGCTTTGATTTCTTCAAGGGTCATTGTGTTCGGGTGAAGTTCGGAGTAAACACCGAATTCACGGATTCGTCTGGCAATCAGCTGGTTATACTGAGAACCGAAGTCCAAAACGACAATTTTATCTGGCATCTCTTACCTCGCTCATCTTTCTCTTTTTTATGGATTCATCTTAAACATGAATCTCTTTATTTCATCATACCTTCCGTTTTCGTTTTGAAAAGTATCCGGTTAAGCCGGAATGATTTTCGCTTCAAACTAGTAAGGATGATTGAAATTCTTCATTGCTGCGTGTCTGTCGTCACGCTTTAATCCGTTCTATTCAAAGTTTCTGCGCACCTGATCAAGCGGGATTCTTTTCGGTGCATCCGTGTGGCTGATCCGTTTTTGCTGCCATACTATGCCATGCCACTTACCATTCTTAAAGCCGGCATCCGGGAGCATACCGAACTGCTTAAATCCGTATTTTGCCTGATAAGCCAGGCTTTCCTGATTGTTTGCGGTCGTATTCGTGATCAGGCAGCATATGCCCATGTCCTTAAGAATGGCTTCAAGTTTTTCATACAGCTCACCGGCAAGACCGTGATGGTTGCCCTGGGCAAAATAGATCGTTAATTCCGCATCATACTGGTAGGCTGGCTTTGCCAGAAAGGCATGCGCATACCCGAATCCGATCACTTTTCCTTCATATTCGGCAACCAGATACGGATATTCTGCGGCAATCGCAAGCTGCTCGGCACAGAATTCTTCAAATTCCGGTTTTTCCCACGAAAAATTCGCGGTGGAATGATCAATATAGTAACAAATAATGGAATAAACTTCCTGTAAATCGTCCTGTTTTAAAAATCGTACGCTCATTGGATCTCCAATCCGGCATCCGCACCCATGGAAAGATCAGCACGACGTCCGTTGTTCCATGCGATTTCACCGGCGATCGCAATCATCGTCGCATTATCGGTGCAGCAGCTCATCGGCGGAACATTGAAGTCCATGTCCGGATGCTGAGCGGCAAGTTCCTGAACTTTTTCGCGCAGTCGGCTGTTGGCGGAAACACCACCTCCGACAATCATCTGTTTTACTTCCGGATGATTTTTGATGGCTTTGCGCACTTTGGAGAAGATTTCTTCAAGAGCAGTTTCCTGGAAGGAAGCCGCAAGGTCTTCCATCGTCCATTCCTGATTCTGTCTTTCCATGCGTTTGACAAACTGCAGAACGCCGGATTTCAGACCGGAGAACGAGAAGTCGTATTCTCCCTGTGCTTTAGGCTGCGGCAGTTTGTAAACCGGCTTGCCCTGCTTGGCAAGCTTGTCGATTTTCGGTCCGCCCGGATATCCGAGATTGAGGACACGGGCAACTTTGTCATAAGCCTCACCGATCGCATCATCCTGTGTTTCGCCGAGAATTTCAAAGCTGTTCTCGTCTTTCATGTAGATCAGTTCCGAGTTACCACCGGATACGAGTAACGCAAGAAGCGGGAACTGCAGAGTTGTATCGAGTTTATTGGCATAGATATGTCCGGCTAAGTGGTTTACCCCCACGAGCGGGATGTTATAGAGCATCGAAAGAGTCTTGGCAGCCTGGACACCAACGTGCAGACAGCCGATCAGGCCCGGTCCCTGAGTAACGGAAATCAGATCAATATCATTCCAGGTCAGTCCTGATTTACGGATCGCCTCGTCAATCACAACGGATACGTTTTCCACATGCAGGCGGCTTGCTACTTCCGGCACAACGCCTCCGAACTGGGTATGGGTATCAATCTGGGAAGAGACGACGCTCGACAGGACTTCTTTCTGGTCTCTGACTACTGCAGCTGCCGTTTCATCACAGCTGCTTTCAATCGCAAATACTATCATTTCTTCACCTGTTTCTTCTGTATTTCCAATCGTGTTCAATCACGATGAATATTCATATTTAAAATCCGATCGCCATGACAATGGCATCTTCGCCATCGGAGTAGTAGCGCTTCGCCACGTTGATCGGGGTAAAGCCGAATTTTTCATAGAGAGCTCTGGCGGGTTCGTTGGAGGCACGCACTTCAAGGGTCATCGTCTCGCATCCCGCATTTCGTGCCCGTTCAAGCAGATAGCCAAGCAGTTCACTGCCCTTATTCTGGTTGCGGTATGTCGGCGCGATCGCAATATTGGCGAGCTGCGCCTGTTCGAACATGATCCACAGATGCGCATAGCCGACAAGCTCATCATTTTCGATCAGCACATACGGTTGGGAAAAAGGATTATCCTCGATTTCATAGCGCATCGAATCTAACGTCCACGGATCCCTGAAGCACTGCTGTTCAATGGCATCGACCTGTGGCAGATCCTGTTCTTCCATCAGCCGGATCATACTTTGTAGCTGTCGTTTTCTTTCATGTAAGCCGGAGTCAGGGCGTGTACATTTTCCACGACAGTCGCAAGCGGCAGAAGATCGACAACATTCTGTACAAAGTCACTTGGCAGTGTTTTTTTGCCGATCAGTTCGCCCTCGCCGTATAAATCACCCAGGTGTTCATTCAGGAAAGTTTCCACTTCTTCAAGAGGCAGAATGCCCATGAATATCGTTTTGCCGCCTTCGATATGACCGACATAGGCACGGTGTCCTCTCGCATCGAGAATGACATTGGCCTTTTTTGCGGTGCCGGCATACAGCTGTAAAGTCGAGATCGTTTTCACGGTAATGTCAGCCTGAGTGCCCATCAGTTTGGCGGTCGTCATCGCAAGACGCATGCCGGTGTAGGAACCCGGACCATCGGTGATGATCACTTCATCGACATCGGCTAACTGCCAGCCAACTTGACTGAGCAGAGTCTGAAGTTCGACGAACATCGTTTCGCTCTGTTTTTTAAATGCTTCCTTCACGACGCTCGCAACCGGTTTTCCATCTTCGCACAGAATCAGGATCAGGTTTTTCCACGCCGTATCCATAAATAAGCTTTTCACGTCTATTCCCATCCTTCCAGTACAGCCTGTGCATTCGGGCCGGTTGCTTCAAGCGTTACATCCCGGCTTGTTTCACCGGTTTCCTTGATGGAAATCGCAATGTGATCAGCCGGAATCTGTTCGGCGATATAGTCCGCCCATTCCACAACGCATAAGCCGTCTTCAAAACATTCTTCAAAACCGAGATCCTGATGGGCACCTTCCAGACGATACGCGTCCATATGGTAAAGCATGCTGCCATCGGCAGTTCTGTAGGATTTCATGATTGTGAAAGTCGGGGAGTTAATGGTGCGCTTGACACCAAGTGCCTTTCCGAAATAACGGGTCCAGGCAGTTTTGCCGGCTCCGAGATCGCCATCGAGTGTGATGGTCATCGTCCTGCCCTGCAGGCGCTTCGCCATTTTGCGGGCAAATTCTTCCGTATCTGAAAGGGAATTTAAAGTCAGTTTCATTCTCCAATTCCTTTCTATAATTTCTCCGTTTCCGGGAAATGATTGTTTTCTATTGTCTGTTTCATTGTAAAAGCGAAAGTGTCATTTGTAGATCCTTTCGCTTTGGTTTAGAGAAAAACAGTTTGCTTAAAGCGCTTTCGCACTTTTTACTGTTCTCTTAATGTTTTTGTTCTTTAATCCTTTGACGCAGTGTCCTCTTCGTCCTTGAGCTGCGGAGCTTTCCCCTGCAGACGGTCCTGACGCATCTGTGCCTTGATGGACTGAATCTGCTGCATGCGTCTGTCCACTTTGACTTCACTGCCCTGATCGCCCGGCTTGTAGTAATGGTGCGTAACGAGTTTCGGGGGGAGGCAGTCCATATCTGTCATGTGATTTTTATAGTCATGAGCATACTCGTAGCCCTGATTGTAACCGAGGTTTTTCATCATATCGGTCGGCGCATTACAAAGCTGCAGCGGAACCGGCTCTTCGAGCGTATCCCGTACATCTTCGAGTGCCGCAAAGTATGCCGTTTCCAGAGCATTGCTTTTGGGGGCAAGGGCAAGATAGGTCACCGCATGCACGAGGTGCACGCTGCACTCCGGCATGCCGAGATACATACACGCCTGATAAGCCGCAATGCAGATTTCCAGCGCCCGTGAATCCGCCATGCCGACATCCTCACTTGCCATGCGCACTAACCGTCTTGCGACATAGAGCGGATCTTCCCCGCCTTCAAGCATACGGGTCAGCCAGTAGATGCACGCATCCACATCGGAGTTTCGCATTGATTTATGCAAAGCGGAAATCGTATCAAAATGGGCATCACCTTTTTTATCGTAAAGCAGCGTCCGTTTACCGAGCACCTGCTTGATCATTTCTTCATCAACATGCACGCCATCGACATCTTCGAGAGAGTTCATGACGATCATTTCCAGTGTATTGAGTGCGAGTCTGGCATCGCCATGGGCATAGTGGGCAATCGCATAAATCTGATCTTCGTCAATCTGAATGACTTTATCGCCAAATCCTTTCGGGGAAGTGATCGCCTTGTGAAGCAGTTCGATAATATCTTCCGTCTGCAGCGGTTTGAGCACACAGACACGGCACCTTGAAAGCAGTGCGGAGTTCACTTCAAAGCTCGGGTTTTCGGTTGTTGCGCCGATCAGGACAATACTGCCCTTTTCCACATAAGGCAGAAAGGCATCCTGCTGAAGCTTGTTGAAGCGGTGAATTTCATCGATAAACACAATGGTCCGCTCACCGGCTTTTCGCATCATTTCTGCTTCGCCCATGACCGACTTAATTTCCTTAATACCGGACTGGACGGCAGAGAAATTGATGAAATGACTCTTCGTCTGAGCGGCAATAATACTTGCGAGCGTCGTCTTGCCGACTCCCGGCGGACCCCAGAAAATCATCGATGGCACGATATCCTTTTCGATCATGTTCCATAACAGTGATCCCGGCGCAATCAGATGCTGCTGACCATAGTAGTCTTCGAGCGAAGTCGGACGCATACGGTCGGCGAGCGGTCTTAACATACTTGAGCGTTCACGGATTTCTTCAAGTTCCTTTTTATTTAACTGGGAAAGATTCTCATCAAAAGAATCAAATAAAGAATTCTGTCTCATAGTCTTATCATTATACGTCATCCTTACGTTCTATGCCTAAAGCAGTTTCCGTGAAAAACGCCAACTTGTTTCTTCTT
>JBJEFF010000116.1:0-36144 GCA_051873775.1 Allobaculum sp.
TCACGACCTTTAGGAGGGCCGATCCCTCAAAACATCGCACTATTTCCGAGGGCCTAAAGAAAAAAGCTGTACAGCTTTTACGGATTTGCCGTAGGCTGTACAGCTTTTTACGTCTGATCAGGTTTGATATTCGTAATGTCTTGAATTACTGTTTCTGACCGCAATTCGGGCAGAATTTTGCTTCCAAAGAGAGTTTGGTTCCGCAATTGCTGCAAAAACGATTCACTGGTCTAGGTGTTCCATCTTCCGGACAGAATTTACCATTTCGCTCTTTGCCACAAGCAGGACAAATCCAGGTATCGTTTGAAGCTGACTGTTCTGCTGGCTGAGGCTTATTGGCTTCCTGCGCCATTTTAGCCTGAAGCAGATCAGAAGCGTTCAGGCCGGATCCTCCAGCCATACCCATGCCCATAAAACCATTCACTGCACCACTGGCATTATTGGCAGCATTCTGCATTGCCTGGTTCTGGGCATTAATCATTGAACCGAATGCCATATCGGCATTGGATAATGTCTTTGCATTTTCCAGTTCCATAACGCGTTTTGCATCGGCAGGACTCAGTTCCGGAATTAATGCAACTTTGACGAGTTCAATTCCCCGGGATTCAAGCCATTCTGCTCCTAATGCTTCATTTAACGCATTTGCAAGCTCGGTATCGTGTAAATAGATGTCCTGATAACCTGTTGTACATAATGGCGCAATGCGACTAAGCGCACCTTGAATCTTGGGTACCATTTCCACGCGCAACTGTTCGGTGATTTCATCTTTGCGGTATCTGCGGGTCGGGTCCATGATGAGTTTTTCATAGAACAGTGCCGGGTTGGCAATTCTGAATGTGTAGTAACCATGAACGCCCATCAAAAGACGAGTATTGAGATATCGATCGATAAACGGAATCTTTCCGGCGCCGACTGGATTTTCGGTGATTTCCTTTAAGTTGATATAAATCAGATTCATCGTATTCGGAGACTGACCGCCAAAGGAAAAACGGTCTTTAACCATCTTCCATACGGAATCCCAGTTGCGCATCCCACCAGTTAACAGAGATGGTTCGGCAGTTGTATCATAAATATACTGTCCTGTGTTCTGTTCTGTATCCGCAATCACGAAGTCGTGTACTTTACCATTTTCAATTAAAAGCGCAGCCTGATTGATGCCGACATTGAAGACAGAACCATCCGTCAGAACACTGGTTGCACGGCCTTCTTTTCCTTTTTCAATAGCCGGAGCAGCGAGAATGTCGTTGCTTAATCCTTCACAGACTAAAACTTCCTTAGGCTGGTCTGCATAGGCTGAACCTGCAGTCCGAAGCCCCCATTTAATAATTCCCATGTTTGATCCTCCATAAAGATCGTCTGGATTCAAGTCCAGGTTAAACTAAATATAACACACTCCGGGATTGGAATATGGTGCATTTTCTTATGGTTTCCTAAATTCATTCGCTAGATTTTACATACTTCCCTAACGAGTTCTTCACTTTTTTCAGGACGTTCTGTTCTTCTCCCGAAAACAAGTGCATGTGCTGTAATTTACGCTTTTTAATGCTTTACGGTTACATTACAGTATTTAATTTATCTGATTCAAATCTTTTTAAATATTATAGATATTATCTTATTCATATTCATTATTCAAAGTGCTTATGATATTTAACCAATTCGGATGTGTGATCTTATGATTATTGTGTAAAGTGACTAAAATATGGCATATATAAATTTGTCTTTGGGATAAATTTTTATTCTCGTAAAATAATAATCGAGCAAAGACAACAATTTATCCGTTTTTGTTCATTATTTTGAGATTTAGAATCTGCTTGATCACATTGAAAGAATTATAAGCAAGGGCCCGGCTTGTACAGAAATTTTGTTTTCTCGTATAAATCATGATTTCCGTTCCTATCGGTCTGATCGAATTGATTTGAATTCCAAGATTTAAGAAAAGGAGGACTGCTGTCCATGAAACCGAACCATAAGTCGGAAAAAATGATGGAGAAGCTGAAAAGCGAAACAATGAAAAATGATCAGGGGAAAAAACGGAAATACTATCAGAGTGTGTATCCGATTCTCGATGATCTCTATGAGCACGGTAAATCCTATGTGGATCCCAACCCGCCGCTCTTTTCTGTTGTCGATGATAACTACGGGTATGCCAAAGATGCGCCAATGACACCGGAACGTTATAAGTATGAAACAACCGAAGCCTATTACCGTACACGCCAGTACAAGAAAGAACTGAATATGCTCTGTAACGAGACCGAAAGCAATATGGCGAACCGGAACCATGACGCATTTCTTTCCACAACAGAGTTTCGTCAGTTTGTTCTGCTGCGTTTTCTGCGCAACAAAACGCTCGATCACTTACACAGCCTGAATGCCGATTATCCCTACACGGATCAGGATCTGCATCTGGAAAGATTTAACGATGTCATTATGCAGTATCTTAAAGGCATGATCTTCACATGTCAGAAAGTCCATGAACCAGTTCATACCTACCGCTTTGAAATGGATCTTAATACCCAGAAAGTGATCAAAATTCATGAGATCGGTGATGAAGTCGAAAAAAGAGCGGAAATGACATCCATCAGCCGGCTTGATATCGTGAATACCCTGATTGAAATCAATCTTTTCGACTGGCATAACCGCTATGAAACCAAGCAGATGAATCACCGGATTGCCGATGGCGGAGCCGGTGAATGGCATCTTAAATTACTTTTTACAAAACGAAAGGCGAATGGATTTGATGTGTACGGCTCGGATACGCTGCCCTGGAATTTCATGCGTCTGACCAGAATTCTCCAGGCAGACTGATCTCTGCACATCAACGCAGATAAGTCCGATGTGACCTATTAAATTCTATCTGACAACCAAAAAATGAAGAAGCACAGGATGACAGCTTCTTCATTTTTTATTTATGTCAAAATTTCCAAAAAATTAATACTTGTCGTTGCAACGTTTTTTCAAAGTCAGACTTGGTTTGAACTTTGGCAGTTTTGTTGCAGGGATTTCCATTTTTTCGCGAGTAATAGGGTTAATTCCCATACGACTCTTACGGTCGAAAATAGTGAATTTACCGAAACCGGTAATTTCTACTGTTCCGCCGGTAATCAGGGCTTCTTCCATTTCTTCGAAAATGGTATTGACAATATCCGTAGCATCTTTTTTCTTCATGTGATACTGGGAATATAAAGTTTCAATCAGGGAATCTTTATTTACATATTTTGGCATACAAACTCTAAAACTCCTTTTTCAAATCTCTTAACATCAGATCGTTTGCGCAATCCTTCGGTTCTTTTCCTTCATAGAGGATCTGGTAGACTTCTTCGCAGATCGGCATTTCGATATTTTCCTTTCGGGCAATATCGTGAACCACTTTTGCGGTCCGGACCCCTTCAGTGGTCTTGGTATTGGTTTCCAGGAAGTGATGAACATCGTTTTCCTGACCGATCTGTTTGCCAGCCTGGAAGTTACGTGAGTTCTCGGAAGAACAGGTAACAATCAGGTCTCCGACACCAGTCAGTCCGATGAACGTCTCAAAACGGCCTCCGAAATGAGTTCCGAAGCGGATCATTTCCTGCAGACCGCGGGTAATCAGAGCAGCACGGGTGTTGTCCTGATAGCCCAGTCCCGCAATAATGCCGCTGGCAATCGCCATGACGTTTTTAATCGCAACGCCTAGTTCGGAGCCGATTTCATCATCTCCGGTATAAATACGCAGATAACGGTTGGAGAAAAGTTCCTGTACCGTAGTTGCATCTGCTAAAGACCGGGACACTGCATCAATGGAGGTGAGCTGGCGTTCAACAACTTCTTCAGCATGTGATGGACCGATTAAGGAAACGACGGACAGCAGTTTATCTGCCGGAACAACACGGCGGATGACTTCACTCATTCTTTCGTCAGTTTTCGGGTTAAAGCCCTTAGCAACATTGATAAAGATTGCCGCATGGCCTAAAGACTCTGCTGCCTGTTTAGCGACGGGTTCAATTGCCTGTGTCGGAACGGCAAGCAGGACTACATCAGCATCGTGCAGGACGGAATAATCCGTAGTTGCCTTTAAAGCAGGATTGAGGGGCACATTCGGGAAATACTTACTATTGCGGTGATTGTTGTTAATATCATCGACTTCTTCCTGATTAACCCCGACGAGATCTACGGGCTGCTGATTATCTGCAAGAACCTGGGCTAAAGCAGTTCCCCAGCTTCCGCTTCCAATTACGACTGTTTTCATATCTTTATCTCTTTCTTGCCTGAATATTGAGCGGAGTTCCCACAAATCCGAAAGCTTCACGCAGTTTATTTTCTAAATAGCGTTTATAGGAGAAGTGGAATAATTCCGGATCATTGACGAAAATCAAAATAGTTGGAGGAGCGACCGCAACCTGAGACGCATAGTAAATGCGCAGCTGTTTTCCGTTGTGCGGTTTCGGCGGGTTCATCATCTGGGCATCCATGATGACATCATTCAGTACGTTAGTCGGAACACGCATCGTACATGCTTCATGGACTTCATCGATCAGCGGCATCAGGTTCTGAACCTTCGCGCCGGTCAGTGCAGAGACAAATGCGATCGGAGCGTACGATAAGTACTTGAATTCTTCACGGATTTTCTTCGTGATGACGTTCATCGTCTTATCATCTTTTTCTACCGCATCCCATTTGTTGTAGACGATAATGACCCCTTTTCCGGCTTCATGGGCAATGCCGGCAACGTGTTTATCCTGTTCCCGAATTCCCTTTTCGCCATCAATGAGAAATAATACAACATCCGCCCGGTTAATGGCACTAACAGCCCTTAAAACCGAGTATTTTTCAACATTTTCGTAAATCTTACCGCGTTTACGCATTCCGGCTGTATCGATAATGACGTAATCCCGTCCTTCGTAGCGGAATGGAGTATCGACGGCATCACGCGTTGTTCCTTCTACATTGGAGACAATCGCGCGTTCTTCTTTCAGAATCGCATTGGTTAAGGAGCTTTTTCCGACGTTCGGGCGTCCGATGACACAGAACGTCGTCATCCCTTCATACGATTTCATTTTTTTGTCCGGAAGCAGTTTGACAATTTCATCGAGAACTTCCGCTACACCTGTTCCGTGCGCGGCGGACATGGCAATCGGATCTCCTAATCCTAAGGCATAGAAATCATAGATTCCCATTCGCAGATCCTCGTTATCTGCTTTATTGACAGCCAGAACAACTGGCTTTTTGGAGCGTTTCAGTTTTCTGGCTACGGCCATGTCATCTTCCGTCACACCCTCAATGGCGCTGACTAAATAGAGAATGACGTCGGCTTCATCAATCGCAATATCTACCTGCATACCGATTTCATCCGCAAAATCCTGATCCTGGATCTGAATTCCGCCGGTATCAATTAAATAGAATTGCTGAGTCAACCATTCCGCAACTCCGTAAATACGGTCCCGTGTTACGCCTGGCATATCATCCACGATACTTTTGCGTTCGCCGATAATACGGTTAAAAACGGTTGACTTCCCCACATTCGGGCGGCCAACGACCGCGACTGTACCCTTAATCATAGTTATTCTTCCTTTATGGCGTTTTCAATAAGACCCTTGATCACATCGATCGTTTCATCAAACGTAATATTGCTCGAATCCACGACAGTAGCCGAATCCGAAATGCGCAGCGGGTCTGTATCCCGGTGCTCGTCGGCATAATCACGGTCCTTAATTGCCTGTAGTACTGTTTCGTAAGGAACGGCAATTCCTTTTTGTGCATCCTGAAGCATTCTGCGTTTTGCACGTGCTTCAACGGACGCATTCAGATAAATCTTGACTTCAGCATCCGGCAGGACGACGTCGCAGATATCGCGGCCGTCAAGAATATAGCCTTTTTTTGAAGCAATTTTCTGCTGCAGCGCAACAAGTTTTTTACGGACCTGCGGCAGTGCTGAATACTGGGAAGCAAGTGCGGAAACCTGCGGCTGACGGATTCTTGTCGAAATATCTTTACCGTTGACCACAACTTTGCCCCCTTCCATTGAAAGATCAATGGAATCGAGTGCCTGCTTAAATTCTTCACTGTAGACGGCTGGCACATTCTGTTCATGCAGAGTCAATGCAATAGCACGGTACATTGCGCCGGTATCGAGGTGAATCAGATTGTATTCACGTGCGATCACGTCACTGATCGTGCTTTTGCCGGCACCGCTGGGTCCGTCTACGGCGACATTAAATCGTTTCATTAGAAAATCCTCAGTTTGGACATCCAGAAAATTGTCAGTCCGATCATAATTGCCAGAATGATGCAGCAGATGATCATAAAAATCATTGCCGCTTTTCCGGCGGGTTTGTCGAGAGAAGAATCGTGCTGCAAATGGCGCTTTGTACGGGCTGGTTTTTCCGCCGCAAAATAGCGTTCTTCTTCCAGATCTTCAGCAGATTTGGTCCGAGAAAATTTCTGCTTGCTTCTAGCCGGTTTTCTGTCGGCTTCAATCACAGAAACTTCCGAAACTTCTTCCGCTTCTTCACTCATACCATATGAGAGCGGAGTTTTATTCACAGAAGCCTGCTTCTTTTTTGCGGAAGGGTTTTCTTCTCTTTGTTCTTCTAAAACGCGATCGGGATGAGCGGAAAGCTGAACCTGATCGAGCATCGTCGGTGCAGCTGTCAGATCACTGAGAAAATCGAGATTCTCCTGACTGACTTTAGACGGCTGACGGTTGAGAATGGCTGCTTTGGGTTGGACGGTTGTATTCTGAGCAATCGCGGAAAGATCAGAAGAAAAGAGGTTTCTCGTGGTGCCTCCTTCATCTTCTTTCTGCTCCATCGTCACAAAATGTGAATTCCGGCGCTCATCCGAAGCGGACGACTCCGTAAATTCATGCAGAATCTCGATCTGTCTGTCATCGAGGTGTGTATTTAAACTGTCATGGTTGTATGCCGAGACTTCCTCGAACAGATCTTCCATCACAGAACTAGTAGCGGGAAAAACAACTTGCTGTGTTTTTGACTTTTCTCGCAAATCCGGTGCCGCAGCTCTGGCCGGTCTTGGACTTGGTTTGACGGACTGCGGGTCGAAATCCGGCGAAGTCATGGACTCCCGAAGATCTTTGTATCTATCTTTACGAGATAATTTTGACATGCTATGCCCTCCTTGGACATTGTTTCCATTATAACAAACTTCCCGTAGGCTAGTTAGTGATTATACCTTATATAAAGGATAAATAGGTATATCAACAAAAAAAGCCGCCGGGCGGCTCATGGTTTAGGATTTTGCGCGTCCGGAATATTTACCGTCAGCAGTTGAAACAACGATCACTTCACCTTCGTTGATGAATAGAGGTACTTTCAGTTCAAGACCTGTTTCAAGTTTAGCGTTCTTCTGAGCGGAAGAAGTTGTATCACCTTTAACAGCTTGTTCGCATTCAACAACCTGAAGAGTTGCTTTATCTGGAAGAGAAACACCGATGATTTCGCCTTCGTAGCTTGTGATGTTTACGTTATCATTTGGTTTAACGAATTTACGTTCCCATTCAAGACGCGCAACAGGGATTTCGACCTGTTCGTAAGTTTCGTTATCCATGAAGACCATTGCATCTTCAGTGTCATATAAGTACTGCATTTCGCGTTTGTCGATCATAGCTGGTTCGACTTTTTCGCCGCCACCCCAGGAAAGTTCAACGTTGCTTCCTGTACGCAGGTTGCGGACTTTAGCTTTAACAACCATTGCAGAACGTGCAGTTTTGTTCTGTAAAGTATCTAATACGATATAAATTTCACCATCTACATTAATGGTCTGTCCCGGTTTTAAATCGTTGGAACTAATCATATTTTTCTTTAACTCCTTATTTTGTCTTTATAACGAATTTATTCTAATTGTTTTAACCTTTGTGTCAATCGTTTTGGCTTTATCCATCGCTAAAACGTCGCATACGACGTTGCTGTCCCCGGAAAAGTATAGATATTCCGTTTTTTAAAGAGCCTGAAAGAAGGAATGGGAAAATTTTCATTTCCTGAAGATTCACCTCTCCCATAAGTAAAGAAAAACTGCCCAGTAACATCGTGTCCGTTGAACTCTATTGCTGAACAGTTTCTCTTTGTCAAATCAAATCAGGCAAAAGCCAGGAGGCTTTCACTCACTGGTTATATTATTCCTCAAAAATTTCTTATGCGTTTTCACGCACTTTTTTCTGGATGAACTGATCCATTGCGGCAGCCGCTTTCTTTCCGGCACCCATAGCGGAAATAACAGTTGCAGCACCGGTAACGGCATCACCGCCGGCAAAGATACCTTCGCGGGTTGTCATCTCGTTTTCATCCACAACAAGGCATCCCTTACGGTTGGTTTCAAGTCCTTCAGTTGTAGAACGGATCAGCGGGTTAGGAGAAGTACCGATCGCCATGATCATGCAGTCCGCTTCAACTGTGAAGTTGCTGCCTTCTTTGGCAATCGGACGACGGCGTCCGGAAGCATCCGGTTCACCGAGTTCCATCTGGATGCATTCTACGGAAGCAACAGCTCCGTTTTCATCGGCATGAACAGCAACAGGGTTGTTAAGCAGATCGAAGATAATACCTTCTTCCATTGCGTGTTCAACTTCCTCTTTACGTGCCGGAAGTTCTTCAAGAGAACGACGGTAGACGATATGAACTTCGGAACCGAGACGGCGTGCGCATCGAGCCGCATCCATCGCAACGTTACCGCCTCCGACAACAACTGTTTTGGTCGGATGCTGAATCGGCGTATCGGAATCTTCCTTGTAGGCTTTCATCAGGTTGAAACGGGTCAGGAATTCATTCGCAGAATATACGCCTTTTAATTCTTCGCCAGGCAGACCCATGAAGTTGGGCAGTCCGGCACCGGATCCGACAAAAATGGCTTCATAGCCATCATCCATCAGATCTTCGATGGTTCCGGAACGGCCAACGATGTAGTTGGTCACAAATTCAACACCTAAATTGGATAATTTGGAAATTTCATGCTGAACGATTGCTTTTGGAAGACGGAATTCCGGAATACCGTACATCAGTACACCGCCGGCAACGTGAAGTGCTTCAAATACAGTCACTTCATAGCCAAGTTTAGCTAAGTCGCCTGCAGCAGTCAGACCAGCAGGTCCCCCGCCGACGATGGCAACTTTGTGACCATTGCGTTCAGGAGCAGCTAAAGGAGCTTCGCCTTTTTCACGCATGTAGTCGGCAACAAAACGTTCGAGACGGCCGATCGCAACAGGTTCGCCTTTAATTCCGCGAACACATTTCGATTCGCACTGGCTTTCCTGCGGGCAGACACGGCCGCAGATTGCCGGTAAGGAACTGGTTAAGGAGATGATTTCATAAGCGCCTTCGAAGTCGCCTTCAGCAACTTTGGCGATGAAATCAGGAATGTGGATATTGACCGGGCATCCGCCTACGCAAGGTTTGTTCTTGCAGTTGAGGCAGCGTTTTGCTTCGTCAATCGCCATTTCAGGAGTGTAACCCAGAGTCACTTCATCAACATTGGTAATGCGGACGTTCGGATCCTGTGAAGGCATCGGGTTTTTGTCCATGCGCATATTTGGCATTTACTTTTCCTCCTTTTTGTTCAGAAGATTGCAGGTTTCTTCATAGTCGTGACGTTCTTTGTCAAAGTACTGACGGTTACGGCTCATTGCGGCATCGAAGTCAACTTTGTGACCATCGAAGTCAGGACCGTCAACGCAGGCAAACTGCATCTTGCCATCGACAACTAAACGGCATCCGCCGCACATACCGGTTCCGTCGATCATGATCGGGTTCATGGATACAACAGTCGGAATATCGTACTTTTTGGTTAACTGACAGACGAATTTCATCATGATCAGTGGTCCGATCGCGATGACTTTATCGATTTTCTGACCGCTCTGGATCAGTTCTTCGAGTTTAGCGGTAACTAAACCTTTTTCGCCGACACTACCGTCATCACTCATTAAATAGTAATGATCCGATACTTCCTTGAATTCGTTTTCCAGGATGACGAGATCCTTGTTACGGAATCCGACAATTGTATCGACATGCTTACCGGCTTTGTGGAAAGCCTTAGCAGTCGGAAGTGCAATCGCACAGCCGACACCACCGCCGATTACGACAACGTTTTCGCCTTCAATTTCGGAAGGCTTACCTAACGGTCCGGCAAAGTCAGCCAGACAGTCGCCTTCATTCAGTTCCATCAGTTTGCGTGTGGATGCACCGACAACCTGATAGATGATGGTAACTGTTCCCTTTTCAGGATCAGCATCCGCAATTGTAAATGGAACACGTTCGCCATCTTCATGGACGCGCAAGATGATGAACTGACCCGCTTTTGCTAAACGGGCAGCATTTGGAGCTTCAACTGTAATGGAAATCACAGTCGGGTTCAAAACTTCTTTACGAAGAATCTTGTACATTCTCTTCCCTCATTTCTTTTCATCTAACCTTCATTATATCGGCAAGATGCTCATGAAAAACAGACTGCATCATCCGTTTGTACGAATACAGTCTGTTTTTTAGATTTTAATCTTTTTCACGCTGATTACAAAGATTGTGGTATTTTTTGCATAATTTATTTCAGAAATATGTTTCAATGCCGTCTTACAGGGAGAGATCGATTAAATCAAACTCTTTTGCTTCCGGAGATCCTGCAAGACCCATTTCATAGTTGCGCTCGCCGAGAAATCCGAGCAGTTCAGCTTCGTCTTCCGGATGATCAATCGCTTTTAAGAAAAGATGAATCGCCATTAATGCTTTTGCCTGGGCGATCTGATACAGATCGAGAAGACTCGCATTGGAAATTTCCAGAGAAGCCGGGTTTTTCCACTCACGGTGCAGCAGATTGCAGATGTCGACGTTATCTTCGCACACATTCGGTACGGAGAATCCGGAAAGGACGTTATCCATGCCGAAAATTTTTTCCAATGGCTGAAGAATTCTCTTTTTGTAGTTATTCGGATCGCGAAATACTTTCTGCATGAATTTCCATTCGTGCAGATCGTCGACAAAATCTTTCGGACTGACTTTTTTTCCGTAAATCGTCTCAATTGCCGGCACGTAAATACGGCAGATGGCACGGGCAACCGGCAGTTCATCGCTGAGACATTCGACGCTCGGATCATATTCGCTGATCGTGAGATTCTTTTTATATTTAAGCATGGCCGCATCAAGCAGCGATTCAAAGCGGTGATGGGCAGCCGCCGATTTGTTCGAATAGTTTCCTGTACGGTAGTAGATGTAAGGGTGGAAGGTGCCGTCCATCGCCCAGTGACAGAGATGACCGCAGACATAAGCCGTCATTTCGTTTTTAATTATCCGGTTTTTTTCATGACGAATGGAATGGAGCGCACTTGCATAGAATTCATTGACTTTTTCCTTGTGGAATAAGCTGCCGTACTGACGGATGTCTGAAGGAATCAGGTATTTGGCCGGTGTGGTGTGATGAAAAAACAGGAAGTCCGGTCCCTGTGCGCCGGTGATCATAAACTTTCGGTTGTGGTTGAGTAAGGGGAGATTGAGCTGTTCTCTGACATCATCCGCAAACAGTGCATGAGTAATTAAGTTAGGCATTTATTTTTCCTCCAGTTTCTTTTTCAGACCGATAAATAATTCGCGTTCGGCATAGGTATCCATGGCACAGTACTCACTGATCTGTTCACCGATTTTGGCGATCGCCTGATCATCGGTTTCATGAAGCGCATTGCGATAGGCAAAGACCGCTTCCATGCCGTTATGAATATCGAGATCGGCATAGCTTGCCTGCCCGGAAAATAAAGGCAGCAGTGTTTTCAGTGAACTTTTGCCCCGCTGACCGATATCGTAGAAACAGCCGTTTTCAAATGGTGCCTGCAGATCGATCATACGTTCCATCAGCCCCTCGAGCTGTTCCCGGTATTCCGGAAACTGACTGGCAAGCTGTTTCAGACGCAGTTTTTCTGCGCCTTCCATATTGAAGACCATAATGCTTCCCGTTTCCGGCAAGTCGGCAATCAGATGTTCGATAAAGTCCTTTCGGCAGTCTCCGCTCGAAAAGAACGTCGAATGTTCAAGTTTTCCGTCTTCATGTTCAATATGAATCGAGTACTGGAAACACAGCACATCGAAAGCTTTCATATTGAAATAAGGGGGTATGGCATAAGTTTCCCATTCAAAATCGAGATAGCTGATCGGATAGACAATCTGGTCCATCCAGTAACGGATCGCCTTTTCATCCATGAACAGTCCCCCGTTGCGGTCTGCCTGAATCTGTGCATACTGCATCGGCGTACCATCGGAAAGTTCACCGTCGAGATCCTTCAGCCACTGCACACCTTTCTCTTCAATCCATTCGCGGCTGCTTGAACTGGACAGAAAGGCACTCGAATTATCGGGCAGATCTTCATCGTGATAACACAGTTCGTAGTACGGACATTTATTCGGTCGGGTGCAGGCAGTCACGCGCCGTATACAGAAATCATCCAGTTTACTCTCCTGCATCTTTTTTGCTGCAGTCGCAAGATCTTCAAAGGTCACGTATTCCATCTTTTCCTGAATCTGCCGGGTTGCCGGTATGCGGTTAAAACCGCCCCTGTTTTTCTTTAAACAGGAGGTCAGACAGAAAAAATCGGAAGCTTTCGGATTCTGCGTACGGACGTAGTCCGGATTAAGATAGAGAAATTCATGCTCACTGACTTCAATGCCGCAGGTTTTTAAAATCAGGGTATCAATCGTCAAATGGGTTAAAAGCGTTTCCCGGGGAGCGACCGCACAATAAGAATAAACGGCTTTATATGTCCCGTCTTCCTTTTCAAACAGAAACGGAATAGTCGTACGTAATCCGTCTTTTTCAAAACGGAGATTGCGCCCGCAGGCGTCCCGTTTGAGAATGTCGAGCGAATGTTGGGTTGGATCGTAGGGATGTCCGGATTCAAGATGGAGCGGTTCAACCAGTTCATTGAGTCGCAAATAGTATTCCGTGCGCACTGGCATAAGCAGTGTCCCCGGCTGTATTTCTGTGCCATACAGAAATCTTCGCGGACAGGAAATCGCCTGTATGAGCTGGTTAGTGTGAATCGGCATATTCTTCGTAGTTTTCAAGAATGTCTTTCAGTCCCTTCAAATATTTCTTTACGCTTGCTTCTGGTTTAAGCAGGCGTATGGTGTTTTTCATTTTATAAAGCTGCTTAAAAACCTCTTCTTCCTGATCGCTGTCAAACACGTACTCTTTCCAGCCCGGTTTAGTGGCGGTATCAAGTTCATGTAGATTTTCGCCCCAGTCAATTTCTTCAAAAAAACGTGCCTGATCCGATTTGACTTCGACGACATAGTGCCGCTTCTTTCCCGGCATCAGCGTAGTCGCGCCGATATGATCTGCCAGGAGGAAATCGGGATCCCGTCTGAAGTAGGAAAAAGAAGGTTCAAGGCTCATCATCCGCTGTTCGGATACACGGAATGTGCGGTAATCTTTATGCAGATGATCATAAGCGTAGAGATACCAGTGCTGATCCTGAAGGATGAGCGCATACGGATCGACAAGACGCTCTTTCGGTTTTATCGAGGTACGCGACTGATATTTCATCTCCAGCGTATTACGGGTGGTAATGGCTTTGCGTATAGTATAGAGCAGTTTACTGATTTTTTTGGAAACAGGCTGCCCATTATGATAGACAAACAGCCAGTCTTCATCCGTTCGTCCGCGCTGTATGGAGGCAATCATCTTTTCGAGCGCCTGTATGGCATCATTTTCCCAGGTGATCGACTGATTGGCTTTGAGGTATTCACGGGCATGAGCAAGCGCATCAATTTCTTCTTCGGACAATGCCGGCAGAACAAGGCTGTCCGCCCATTCGAGCTGGTAACCGCCGTTTGTCCCGCGGTACGAGTTAATGGTATACCCTGCCGCTTCAAGTTCTTTTCTGTATTCCCGGATATTGCGCGGATTCGTATCCAGACTGCGGGCAAGTTCTTCAACGGAAACAATGTTCTTGTTTTTAAGCAGAACAAGCATCTGGATACATTTTGCAGATCGATTCATAAACTCTCCTTACTGCCTCTATATGTATTGATTTTAAACGATTGAATTTTATTTTCTCTTTTCTCTCACTCAATCTATACAGATTTTCATTTTTTCGTCTTTTTTATGACCACCGGATCGCCATACAACCGTTTTAAGCTCTAAAACCACTTTGAAATTTAATTTTCAATCTGTTTCATACATTTTTCAGAAAAATTAAAAGAATTTAGAGCATCATTTCTACCATTATTTCCCGAGTGTTGTATCTTTTAAAAATTAAAAAAAGTAAATGCCCGTAAGGCATGGAGAGGAATGGTATGAAATACATTTTTGTTACCGGAGGCGTTGTCTCCGGACTTGGAAAAGGAATCTCTGCCGCATCGATTGGCAGACTGCTCAAAGCCCGCGGCTATAAAGTCACCGCTCAGAAGCTCGATCCGTACATCAATGTGGATCCGGGTACGATGTCCCCGTTTCAGCACGGTGAAGTGTTTGTCACCGATGACGGACTCGAAGCGGATCTTGACCTAGGCCATTATGAACGATTCATTGATGAGAATTTACATCAGTACTCGAACCTGACGACCGGTAAGGTGTACTGGAACGTGTTAAATAAAGAACGCGAGGGAAAATATCTCGGTCAGACCGTCCAGGTCATTCCGCATATCACTGACGAAATTAAAAACTTCGTCCTCTCTGCCGGTAAAGTGGCAGATGCGGATGTCGTGATTACGGAAATCGGAGGCACCATCGGCGATATCGAATCCCAGCCGTTTCTCGAAAGCATCCGTCAGGTTGCTCTCGATGTGGGACGAAACAACTGCCTGTTCGTTCACGTCACCTATATCCCGTATCTGTCCGGAAGTAAGGAATTCAAATCCAAACCGACCCAGCATTCCGTCAAGGAACTGCAGTCGTTCGGAATTCATCCGGATCTGATCATTGCCCGCTGTGATGAAACAATCCCGAAAAATGTTCTGGACAAAATTTCGCTGTTCTGTAACGTTGAGCCGAGAAGTGTCTTTGAAAACCGGACCCTTGATTCCCTGTACGAAGTTCCGCTGATGCTTGAAGATCAGAACATTGCGCCGGTTATTCTCGAAAAACTCGGACTCGAACAGCGCAAACCGGATCTTGATGACTGGCGTCAGCTCGTCGATAAGATCCACACTGCCGACAAACATGTAACCATCGGTCTTGTCGGTAAATATGTTGCTTTGCATGATGCCTATCTATCTGTCGCCGAAGCGCTCAGTCACGGTGCTTTTGCGAATGGAGCCAAGCTCGATATCAAATGGATTGATTCCGAGCATCTTGACAACCTCGATGAAGTGTTGGCGGATGTCGATGGCATTATTCTGCCGGGCGGCTTTGGCGGACGCGGCATTGAAGGCATGATTGCGGCAGCCGGTTATGCCCGCGATCATAAGATTCCGTATCTGGGCATCTGCCTTGGTATGCAGATTGCGGCCATTTCCTTTGCCCGCGACCAGCTGCATCTTGCTGATGCCAACTCCTTCGAATTTGACGAAAACAGTACGCATACCATCATTGATTTTATGGTCAACCAGTCCAATGAAATCAAAAAAGGCGGCACGATGCGTCTTGGCGCCTACCCTTGCTACATTCATGACGATACATTGCTCCATGACCTCTATCAGGCGGATCATATTAGTGAACGTCATCGTCACCGCTATGAATTCAACAACACCTACCGTAATGCCTTTGAGGAAAACGGCATGACGATCGCCGGAACGAGTCCGGATAACACGCTTGTTGAGGCGATCGAATACCGGGATCATCCGTTCTATATCGGGGTACAGTACCATCCGGAATTCAAATCCCGTCCGAACCGTCCGCACCCTCTGTTTGCCGGACTGATCCACGCAGCACTCGACGCTCAGCAGTGCCAGAAATAAGCGTAATTTTCAATCTTAATTTGCGAAACAAAGGATACCTTTCAAAATATAAACCAACAAATCATGAACTGTGCTCGTTTTTTCGGAAAATGTATTTTTTCCCAAAAAAATGAAAATGTTTGAAAATGGCGATTTGCTATAATAGACACGCTTAAAAGCGCATTTCCGGGCATATTTGGTTATAGTGACTGAAAAGTACCGGATAATGACATATATCTAGGAGGGTATCTATCATGAATAAAAAACTTTTAGCAGCTGCTATGGCTACAGCTATGCTGTTTGTAGGATGCAGCAGCAGCAACGGCGGTTCCGAAGCAAAAGGAACTGAAAACACAGTTACTGACGAAGACATTACTGTTACAGTAACAAAAGACGCTGACGGAAAAATCACTGATGTTAACATCGACCAGTTCGACGAAGACGGTTCTTCCAAAAAAGACAAAGGTGAAGAATACGGCATGAAAAAAGCTTCCGGTATCGGTAAAGAATGGAATGAACAGATTGAATTCCTTGAAGACTATATGGTTGAAAACGGTATCGATGCTGTAACTATGGACGAAAGCGGATATGCTGATAGTGACGACGTTAAAACTGGCTGCACAATCAACATCGCTAAATACGTGGAAGTTGCTAAAAAAGCTGCTGAATAATTAAGTTATTATACACATTAACTATTTCACTAAATTCGGTTCATTAAACATCACTTTCCTTACGGACGGTGATGTTTTTTTTTGCTCATCAAGAAACGGATTGCTAAAAAAACGGACAGGAATCGTCAGATCCCTGTCCGAAATAATGTGATCACCATTCCCGAAATATTCGGTTAGCGGTTATACAGATTTTGCTAATAGCGGAAGAACAGCAGTTTAAAAGAGTTCGGTTCCATATGAACACATCCCGGAACTTTCTCCATTTTACCGGTCAGCAGGTTTTCACCGTCTTTTGTGGAATTGACCGGAATATCTACCGGTTCGTCCTTGACGTTAAAGCATGCCCAGATCGTCTTACCCTGATAGGATCTTGCATAGATGCAGTACGGGTTGCTCAGAGCAATCTGCGTAAAGTCACCATAAACCAGTTCGAGATGCAGATGGCGCAGTCGGTTGAGGAAAGAGATCAGTTCGCAGAGATCATTCCATTCCGGCTTTTCGATATAAGGGCGCAAGGACGTATCGTTATTATTCTTCACGCCTTCAATTCCCCATTCACTGCCATAGTAGACGCATGGAATCCCCGGCATTGTATAAACCATCGCATAGATCAGCGGCAGCCATTCTTTCTTTTCGAGCATCGAAGCAATGCGGGTTACGTCATGGTTATCGACAAAGGAAAGCAGATGCTTGCCGGTATACAGACACCAGGGTTCCTTACCGAACTGACGGTTGAAGGAATACATGATTTCATAGAAGTTACGGGAGTTAAAAGAAGAATAAAGCCCTTTATAACATTCGTAGTTTGTTACGGAATCAAGCATTTCATCATTCATCCACTGGTTGTAGTCGCCATGCAGCGTTTCCCCGAGCAGGAAGAAATGACGGTTCTGTGCTTTAACATGACGGCGCAGAATACGCAGGAAATCACGGTCGAGACAGTATGCAACATCGAGACGTAAGCCGTCGATACGGTATAAGTTGATCCATGCATCCACAAGATTGAGGAAATACAGACGGACTTCCGGATTATTGTAGTTTAAGCGGATCAACTGGTCATGACTTTCCCAGTTATCGTATCGGAGGTTGTCGTTGTAGGAATTATTTCCGCCGAACTCAATGTAGAACCAGTCTTTGTACTGGGAATTCTCGCGTTTTTCCAGAACGTCCTGGAACTGCAGGAATTCGCGGCCGACATGATTGAAGACCGCGTCAAACATAACGTTAATGCCATTGTCGTGAAGGGTCTGGCAAACAAGCTGCAGATCTTCTACGGTTCCTAAACGCTGGTCAACCATATGATAGTCAATTGTGTCATAACCATGAGAAACTGACTGGAAAAGCGGGTTAAAGAGAACGGTATTCACACGCAGTTTCTTTAAGTGTTCAAGCCACTCGGGTGTAATGAGCTGGAGGATGCGGTGTTCCTGAACAAAATCATTTTCAAACGGAGCACCGACTGCACCAAGCGGATAAATCTGATAAATATTACGTTCAACTACTTTCATTAATAAGTCCTTTCTAAATGGAGGCATGAAATTTCCTGATTATCGCGATTCATCATCCTCTTTGACTTGCATGATCGAAGGGATGTGTTGATCAAGTCACAAAATGTACAACTGGAATTATAAAGGAAAAACGGTTTTGGATCATTTTTTAGCACTGAATATGGTCAATATGAATTCATTAAGGTAATCAGGTCAACATTTCAATATAAATTTAAATCGAAAACTGATTTAAGCAAATTAATTTTACTGATTATTTGAAGATGTTCAATCTCAAATTGAAAAAGGTCTTAAATCCGTGTCGAGGGGAGAAAAAAACGCCCATTTAAACGATGAGCGTCTTCGTTTTAATAAACAAATGTATATGATTTAACTCGAATTCATGGATGTTTAAATCAGAATCCTCTTCTTATGCTCTACTCTTCACATAAATCATAAGGCTTGGCGCTTGCTGCCTGGTCAAGATATTTCGGGTCCATTTCAATCTGAACCCCGATCTTACCCCCGGAAAAGAAGATCTTCTCAAATTCAAGCGCGCTTTCATCAAAGAATGTTGGAAAAGCTTTCTTCATCCCAAGCGGTGAGCAGCCGCCATGGACATATCCGGTTAAAGGGAGCAGTTCCTTCTGGGCAATCATTTCAATCTTTTTCTTACCAACTGCTTTGGCGGCTTTTTTTAAGGAAAGGTGCTGCTGAGCCGGAATCATGAAGACAAAATGTTCCTTATCATTGGAGACGGTCACAAGTGTTTTAAACACCTGTTCCGGTTCAGCCCCGAGTTTAGCAGCAACGCTCACGGCATCCGCAGCTTCCTTGAGCTGCAGGTCGTGAAATTCATAAGGAATTTTCAGCGTATCAAGCTGACGCATCGCATTTGTTTTTTTGATTTTCATGAAGAATCCTTTCTAGCTTGCGGTTAATCTGACGGGCGGCGGCAGCTTTGGTAATGGAATGATCCATCGCAGTTTTCAGAATATACTGGTGAGCCCGCTCTTCGCTCCACTTTAAAAGAGTCACCAGCTGAATTTTCGTCTGGAAAACCTCTTTTTCTTCTTTCAGTCGGCGTTTCTGCTTTTCGACCTCTTCGAGCAGATTGGACTGGACATAGCCGTTTTTAACCATGTACAGCAGAATCTGATTCAGTATACTCGATGAAGTCTGTACAGGCAGCACGAGAATGGGGGCACTCTGATACTGGTAATTCAGAATATCCATACGTTCATGGGGACAGAGGACGAGCGCATTAACGGCATGGAGAGCACTCAGTTCGAGAATGGTTTTCTGCAAAGGTGTCTCCTTGAGGGAAAGCTCGGCAACAAGCAGACTGAATGATCGAGTCGCCATCAGACGGCGCGCTTTTTCCGGCTGCGGCTCAAGAGTAATCTCCCAGTTAAGGCTCGCGAGCATATCCATCAGCTGCTTTGTACATTCAGAGAGGATGAGCACACGCTTTTTCATTGTTCATCCTCAGTATTGAAATACGCCTCAAATAAATCCGGATGTAATTCTTCTTTCAGCCACTCAGCGCTGCGCGCAATTTCCTTCGCCTGTTTTAAAGAGGAAGCACATGCGATCGGATCGCCCGAATCGACGTATGCGAGGGACAGGTTTTCATCAATTCCCTTCATGCCCGCCATCAGGATCAGCGCAAAATTCAGATACGGATTGGAGGTCGAATCCGGCAGACGGATTTCCATTACATCCGGTGAGAGAGGCGGTATGCGCACCATAACATTGCGGATTTCCTTCGAGTAGTTAAAGTAATGCGGAGCACTAGAGTGATCAAGACGTTTATACGATTGCGGTGTGGCGCACATGAAAAGCTGTAAATCCGGCAGATACTTCATCAGACCGGCAAGAAATGCGTCCTGCTTTTCGGGGTGATTTAAAAAGCGTACCTGCACATGCATCGCGCTGCCCGGCTGATCGTCTAATGGTTTAGGTGAAAAGTCCGCAAACAGACCGTTTGCCGAAGCACAGGTCCGGACAACCCATTTAAATATTGAAGCATCATCGGCTGCACTGAGCGGATCGGAGAAATGGAAGTCGATTTCATTCTGACCCGGTCCAGACTGATGATAGGACTTATGCGGATCAAGTTCCATCGCTTCTAAAGTCAGACAGATTTCCCGGCGGATGTTTTCGCCCTGATCAAGCGGCGCAACGTCCATATAGCTGCCCTGATCAAATGGAATTCTGGTCGGATTGCCCTTTTCATCGCGTTCAAATAAATAGAACTCATATTTTGCCGCCATCAGCAGATCGAGATCATGTTCATAGGTTGACTGCAGAACTTCTTTTAAAAACCGTCTTGTATCCACTTCGAACGGTTCGCCATCGGTTGTATATAAATCACATACCATATGAATGACGCCATTTTCCATGGATCGCCATGGCAGCAGAATCATCGTGGATGCATCGGGATGGAGAACGAGATCTCTTCCCTTCAGGCTCGGACAGGGGAAAACGTGTGATGCATCAATACTGACGCCGCGACTGAATGCCCGCTTAAGCTGTCGGGGCATGATGGAGACGTTTCGCTGCACGCCGAATAAATCATAATAGGCAAGGCGGATAAATTTGACGCCTTCTTCTTCTACGTAATTCAGTACATCTTCCTGTGTGGTCATAGATTCAGGTTCCTTTCTCTATGGGAAACTTTGTTTTCATTATAGAAAGATCCGGTTTTCATGGAATGAAAAAATTTCAATCTGACTTATTTATGCGAAAAAATGATAAAGTTTTTTGCCGGTTAACCGTTTTCAGTTCCGGCAATTAAAAAACAGATAATCAGCGGAGGATACGGGATTTTTTCATAAAGTGTGCCTTGAACATCATAGTTAGTTCTATAGGGCTTAGAGGCTGAAATCACTTGCATTGGTTTTCGTTTCAGGAATTTTCATCGATTTTCATCACTTTTTCAGTTTCATAGAGAAATTGTGAATAGAATTCTTGACAGCTCGATTTGAAATTTGTATTGTTTCACCAGCTAAAGGCAATGACGCCGTAATCGCTTCACTGAACATCTTCGTCACGAATCGGAGAACGGTGCAGCCGGGTGTTGTTGCCTTTTTTTGATAACACAGGAGATGGACAGATGAAAACGAACGTCACAGAAATTTTCGGTGAAAACGTTTTTGACGACGCAACCATGCGGGAGCGTCTTCCGAAAGAAACGTACAGAGAACTTCGCAAAACGATTGTTCAGGGACTTCCTTTAAACCGTAAAATTGCCAATGCTGTTGCGCATGCCATGAAAGTATGGGCAATCGAAAAAGGCGCAACTCACTATACGCACTGGTTCCAGCCGATGACCGGAATCACCGCTGAAAAGCATGATTCCTTTATCACTCCCGATGGTCCGGGTAAAGTCATCATGGCTTTCGAGGGCAAGGAGTTAATCAAGGGCGAACCAGATGCTTCTTCTTTCCCAAATGGTGGTCTGCGTGCCACGTTTGAAGCGCGCGGTTATACCGCATGGGATCCGACAAGCAACGCCTTCATTAAAGAAGGAGTGCTTTGTATCCCGACCGCCTTTTGTTCTTATACCGGTCACGCATTAGACAAGAAAACTCCGTTGCTTCGTTCAATGGAGGCAATCACTAAGCAGGCACTCCGTATTGTGCATTTATTCGGCAACGAAGATGTACATGTGATCCGGACGACCGTCGGAGCAGAACAGGAGTACTTCCTTATTGACCAGCAGTATTATCTGCAACGCCGCGATTTGAAATATACCGGCCGTACTTTATTCGGTGCCATGTGCCCGAAAGGTCAGGAAATGGAAGATCACTACTTCGGAACAATTCAGTCCCGTGTTAAATCTTTCATGGATGACTTAAACGTTGAGCTCTGGAAGCTGGGAATCATGGCCAAGACCCAGCATAACGAAGCCGCACCGGCCCAGTTTGAAATCGCACCAATCTTTACAACAACCAACCTGGCAACCGACCAGAACCAGCTGACGATGGAAATCATCCAGCGTCTGGCAAAGAAACACGGTATGGTCGCGCTGCTTCATGAAAAACCATTTGAAGGTGTAAATGGTAGTGGTAAACACAACAACTGGTCTTTATCCACGGATACCGGGATCAACCTCTTTGAACCGGGCGATACTCCGTATGAAAACCTGCAGTTCCTCGTCTTCCTTGCAGCAATCGTAAAAGCAGTGGATGAACATCAGGATCTGCTCCGTCTTTCCGTTGCAACTGCCGGAAACGATCACCGTTTAGGTGCAAACGAAGCACCTCCGGCAATCCTGTCCATCTTTACCGGCGAGGAACTGGCTGAAGTTATTGAAGCCATCATCAAGGATGAAGATTATGACTCCAAGGACAAGGCGTTTATGAACATCGGTGCCAATGTTCTGCCAAACCTGCCCCTGGATACGACGGACCGTAACCGGACCAGCCCATTTGCCTTTACCGGAAACAAATTTGAATTCCGTATGCCGGGATCCTCACAGTCAATTGCCGGAATCAATATGATTCTCAATACTGTGATTGCTGAATCCCTTGAAGAATTCGCGGATTATCTTGATAAAGCAGAAGACTTCGATTCCGCAGTTCATAAATTATTACGCAAAACATTCAAAGACCATTCCCGTATCATCTTCAATGGTAATGGCTACTCCGAGCAGTGGGTTGGCGAAGCTGCAAAACGCGGCTTGCTCAACCTGCCGACAGCGGTCGATGCCATCCCTTATTTGAAAACTGAACAGAACATCGCCCTGTTTGAACACCAGCATGTTCTGACACGTGAAGAAGTTGAATCCCGTTATGAGATTCTTATGGAAGAATACGTGAACCTGATGAATATCGAGGCTTGCACGATGGTGTCCATGGCGCGCAAGGAAATTCTCCCTGCCGCTTCTTCCTATCAGAAAGGCTTAACTGATACTGCTCTGGCAAAAGCTCAGCTTTTAGGCTCAGCTTACGGCAGCTATGAAGTTGAAATGGTGAAAAAAGGTCAGGCTTTACTCGACGAGGCTTACCGGGTAAGTGAAGAACTGTATGAGGCAAAGGAAGAACTCAAACAACTTGAAACGATTGAACAGAAAGCGATGTTTGTCAAAGACACAATCATGCCTTTGATGGAAAAGCTGCGTACTCCGTGTGATGGCCTGGAAGTCATCACCGCAACAGATGCATGGCCTTTCCCAACTTACGGAAAACTGCTTTTTGGTCTTTAACCATAAGGCGGCTTTTTAAGGCCGTCTTATTTTTTACCCAAAAGAGTCTAATTTTAATTTATATATAAATCATATTGATTTCTATAAGGAGAGAAGGAGATTTCTATGTGTACTGTATTTGCCATTCAGAGCGATCGTTTTGATCGCACCCGGATTGAAACCGCCCTTTTGGGAACGATCGTTCGCGGTCCAGACGATCAGCGGATTGTCCGGCTCGAAAATGCCGTTCTCGCTTTCCAGCGCTTATCCATTATGGGTATTGATAACTCCGGCATGCAGCCCTTTGAACTGCATGGAAACTATGCAGTATGTAATGGCGAAATCTACGGCTTCCGGCCGCTTAAGGAAGAACTGAAAGAAAAAGGCTACTCCTTTATGTCCGATTCAGACTGTGAAATTCTGCTTCCTTTATATCAGGAATACGGAACGGAGATGTTTACAAAACTCGATGCCGAATTTGCCTGCGTCATCTATGACGGCAAGAGTCACCAACTCATTGCCGCCCGTGACCCGATCGGAATCCGTCCTCTTTATTACGGCTATACCCCTGATCATGAAATCTGTTTTGCCTCTGAGCCGCAGAACCTGATGGGAATTGCCGAAAAGATTCTCCCGTTCCCTCCCGGATATTTCTATGCAGACGGCAAATTTACCTGCTATCGCGATATGCGCCACACTGAAACCATTCACCGGGATGACCTCGAAACGATCTGCAGAAACATCCGCAGCCGTGTAATCGACGGTGTAGCAAAACGCTTGGACAGCGATGTACCTCTTGGCTATCTGCTTTCCGGAGGTCTTGATTCTTCCCTCGTCTGTGCAATCGGTCAGAAACTCTCACTGCGCCCGATTGAAACGTTTGCGATCGGTATGGATACCGACGCGATCGATCTGAAATATGCCCGCCAGGTCGCTGAATACATCGGCAGCAATCATCATGAACTGATCATGACCAGAAAAGAAGTCCTTGAGACACTTGAAGAAGTCATTGAGCATCTTGCGACATTTGATATCACGACCATCCGTGCCTCGATGGGGATGTATCTGCTCTGCAAGAAAATCCGCGAAATCTCTGACGTCCGTGTTCTGTTAACCGGAGAGATCAGCGATGAATTATTCGGATACAAATACACCGACTATGCCCCGAATGCTGAAGAATTCCAGAAAGAAAGCGAGAAGCGTGTCCATGAACTTCATATGTACGACGTGCTGCGTGCCGACCGCTGCATTTCCTCCCATTCCATGGAAGCAAGAGTTCCATTCGGTGATCTTGCATTCGTACAGTATGTCATGGAAATTGATCCCGAACTCAAAATGAACCGCTACAACATGGGTAAATACCTCTTACGTCACGCCTTCGAAAATGACCATCTTCTGCCGCAGTCGATTCTGATGCGCCAGAAAGCCGCCTTCTCCGATGCGGTGGGTCATTCGCTGGTCGATGACCTTAAGGAATATGCCGAAACACTTTATACCGATGAAGAATTTGCCAGAAAAGCAGCAACCTATAATTATGTTGCGCCGATTTCCAAAGAGTCGCTTCTCTATCGTGAAATCTTTGAAAAGTATTATCCGGGACAGGCGCAGATGATCAAAGACTACTGGATGCCAAACCCGACATGGCCGGGCTGCAATGTAGATGATCCGAGTGCGAGAGTTCTGGCTAACTATGGCGAGAGCGGAATCTAGAAAGGAAGATTTGTATGAATGAATTTTTAAGAGAACATGATGCATGCGGCATCGGAACGGTCTGTCAGATAGATGGTACACCGAGTCATTCCGTTGTGGATCAGGCTTTACATATCGTCGAAAAACTCGAACACCGTGCCGGCAAAGATGCGAGCGGTACAGTGGGCGATGGTGTCGGAATTCTTCTGCAGATCTCCGATGCTTTCTTTTCTAAACTCGCTGCCAGAACAGAAAAGATTGAATTTGAGCCGAAAGGCAGAACCGGAATCGGAATGTTCTTTTTCCCTGAAAACGAACTGGAGCGCAATCAGGCAAAACGTCTGTTTGAAACGATCGTAGCTAAAGAAGGCTGCACATTCGCCGGCTGGCGTAAAGTAGAAACCGATACGTCGATTCTTTCCCCCAAAGCACTCGAATGCATGCCATCCATTTGGCAGGGATTTGTTCACTGTCCGAAAGACATCACCAACAAAAAAGATTTCGACCGTCGTCTGTACATTATCCGTCGCGAGTTTGAAAAGAGCTGTCCGAATACGTATGTCGCTTCCCTTTCCTGCCGCACAATTGTCTACAAAGGGATGTTCCTGGTCGACCAGCTGCGAAGATTCTATGCGGATCTGCAGGATGAGGCGTATCAGAGTGCCATTGCGATCGTGCATTCCCGTTTTTCGACTAATACAACCCCGTCCTGGAAACGGGCTCATCCGAATCGTCTGATTGCTCATAACGGAGAAATCAATACCATCCGCGGGAATGCCAACCGTATGCTTGCCCGCGAGGAGTCGATGAATTCGGCTCTTATTGATGAGCAGTATAAAAAAGTGCTTCCGGTCATCAATACAGACGGATCCGATTCCGCCATGCTCGATAATACTCTCGAGTTTCTGATGATGAACGGAATGGATCTGGCTAAAGCGGTTGCGATTTCGATCCCGGAACCGTGGAAGCATATTCCGATGGATGAAAAGAAGAAAGACTTCTATCACTACTACGCCACGATGATGGAACCATGGGATGGTCCTGCCGCAATACTGTTCAGTGATGGTGAAGTCGTCGGTGCCGTCCTTGACCGCAACGGTCTGCGTCCAGCTCGATACTATATGACTCAAGATGGATTATTCATTCTGTCCAGTGAAGTCGGCGTTCTTGATCTTGATCCGAAAGACATCAAAGTCAAATCCCGCTTAATGCCGGGCAAGATGGTATTAATTGATACAAAACAGGGGCGGCTCATTAAAGACGAAGAACTGAAAAGTCAGTATGCGAGCGCTAATCCGTACGGTGAATGGCTGAATCTTAAACTGCTTCACCTCAGCCAGCTCAAAGCGCCGGATAAAAAGCCGCGCATGCACAGTCAGCAGATGCGTGATCAGCTTTACCGTGTATTCGGTTACACGTATGAAGATGTCAATGATCAGATTCTGCCGATGGCCAGAGATCACAAGGAACCTGTTGCCTCGATGGGAACGGATGTTCCGCTTGCTCTGCTTTCCAAGCTTCATCCAGGTCTGTTCCATTATTTTAAGCAGCTCTTCGCTCAGGTCACGAATCCGCCAATTGATTCCCTTCGTGAAAAAGTCGTCACCGATACGACGGTATATATCGGCAGTTCCGGTAATCTGCTAGAAGAGAAAGCGGATAACTGCGCGATGCTGGAAATCAATCATCCGATTCTCGATGCCAATGATATGGACAAGATTCGCACACTCGATCGTACGGGTCTGAAATCCTGTGTCATCAGTCTGCTGTTCTACAAAGGCATGCCTTTAAAAGATGCACTGGATCAGCTGTTTATCGAATGCGACCGTGCTTACCGCAAAGGATGCTCCATTCTGATCCTTTCCGATCAGGGTGTGGATGAAAGCCATATGGCGATTCCAAGTCTGCTCGCGGTTTCCGCTCTGGAGCAGCATTTAGTCCGCACGAAAAAGAAAACGGCGATGTCCATTGTTCTGGAATCCGGTGAACCGAAAACTGTTCATGAATTTGCGGTTCTGCTCGGATTCGGTGCGAGTGCGATCTATCCGTATCTCGCTCACGAATGCATTGAAGAACTGATCGAAAAAGACATGCTCGATAAGGAACCATCCAAAGCGATCCAGGATTACAACGAAGCGATCTTAGCCGGCATTGTCAAAATCGCCGCAAAGATGGGGATCTCTACGCTGCAGTCGTATCAGGGTGCCCAGATTTTCGAAGCCATCGGTATTTCGAAAGAAGTTATCGATGCCTACTTTACGAATACTCAGTATGAAATGGGCGGTATCGGATTAAAGGAAATCGAAGAAGATCTTTTATGGCATCATGCCCGTGCTTTTGATCCGCTCGGCCTTCCGGTCAATACTTCCCTCGATTCCATCGGCTTCCATAAACTGCGTTCCGGTCAAGGCAAGGAACATCATCTTTATGATCCGAAAACGATTGTGATGCTTCAGAAAGCCTGCCAGAGTGGCGATTATGAATTATTCAAGGAATACTCCACCCTGGTTCACAGTCCTGATCATCCGCATAATCTGCGAAATCTGTTCAAATTCAAAGCCGGAAATCCGATCCCGCTTGAAGAAGTAGAGCCGGTCGAAAACATTGTGCGCCGATTTAAAACGGGTGCGATGTCCTATGGTTCGATTTCTCAGGAAGCCCATGAATGTATGGCTATTGCGATGAATACGCTCCATGGCCGCAGTAATTCAGGTGAGGGCGGCGAAAGAGAGGAACGTTATAATACCCTGCGCAATTCGGCAATCAAACAGGTCGCATCCGGCCGTTTCGGCGTCGACTCCGCTTATCTCTGCTCCGCCAATGAAATCCAGATCAAAATGGCTCAGGGTGCCAAACCGGGTGAAGGTGGTCATCTTCCGGGACAGAAAGTCTATCCGTGGATTGCGAAAACACGCTGCTCGACACCGGGTGTCACCCTGATCTCCCCTCCGCCTCATCATGATATCTATTCGATCGAGGATCTTGCCCAGCTGATTTACGATCTGAAAAACGCAAACCGCGCAGCCCGCATTTCGGTTAAGCTCTGCTCGGAAAACGGTGTGGGCACTGTTGCCTGCGGGGTTGCCAAAGCAGGCGCAAGTGTCATTCTGATTTCCGGATATGACGGTGGTACCGGTGCAGCTGGTCAGAGTTCGATTCATCATGCCGGACTGCCCTGGGAACTTGGTCTGATTCAGGCACACCATGAACTTTGTGAAAACAACCTGCGTAGTCAGGTCATCATCGAAACCGACGGCAAACTGATGAGCGGCATCGATGTTGCGATTGCAGCGTTACTTGGCGCTGAAGAATTCGGCTTTGCGACCGCACCATTGGTAACGATGGGCTGCCGCATGATGCGTGTCTGCTCCTTAGATACATGTCCGTTCGGTATTGCGACTCAGAATGAGGAACTGCGCAAACGTTTTAAAGGTAAACCGGAATATGTCATGAACTTCATGCGCTTTACCGCCATGGAGCTTCGTGAAATCATGGCTAAACTCGGATTCAGAACACTTGATGAAATGATCGGTCATGCCGAATGTCTTGAAGTGGATGAAGAAACGACCCCGCGTGCAGGACTGGCTGAATTAAATGAACTGCTTTCTCAGGTTAAACCGGCATGCCATCAGGCTGGTGCTTCGTATGATTTCCATCTTGACGAAACACTCGATCTTCAGCAGCTGCTGCCTAAACTGAATTCAGCAATACGACGCAGAAAGCCGGCCGCATTAAATGTACAGATCTCCTCGACTAACCGCACCTTCGGAACAATTCTCGGCTCTGAAATCACGAAATCCCTCAAGCCCGGTGAAACACTTCCGGAAAACCTCTGGACCGTCCGTGCACAGGGTGGCGCCGGTCAGTCGTTTGGTGCCTTTATTCCGAAAGGCCTGCGCCTGGAATGCGAAGGCGATGCGAATGACTATTTCGGTAAAGGACTCTCCGGGGGGACTTTAGCCATCTATCCACCGAAAGTTGCCGGATTCGTTCCGGAAGAAAACGTCATTATCGGCAATGTTGCCCTCTATGGCGCAACGAGCGGTAAAGCCTTTATTAATGGTATTGCCGGTGAACGTTTCTGTGTCCGCAACTCCGGTGCCATCGCTGTGTGCGAGGGCTGCGGCGATCACGGTCTTGAATACATGACTGGCGGTACCGCCGTCATCCTCGGTCGGACCGGCAAGAACTTTGCGGCAGGTATGAGCGGAGGCATTGCCTATGTCCTCGACGTCGATCACGATCTCTACCTGCAACTCAATCCGGAACTCGTTGAAATGCAGGAAGTCGGATCGAAAACGGATATCGAACTTCTCGAAAGCATTCTCAAGGAACATGCCGAAACAACTCACAGTCCGAAAGCTTTAGCCATTCTGAAGGACTTTGATCATTATCTAAAACACTTTAAAAAGATCGTTCCGCGCGACTACCAGAAAATGCGCAGTCTGATCAAATCGCTTGAAGATGGCGGTTATGAAACCGGGGAAGCCCAGCTGAAAGCTTTCCGCATGGTTCATCCGCGGTAAGGAGGAAAAACGTATGCAGAAAAACTTTGGATTTCTCGAATATCCGCGTCAGGATGATCCATGGATCTCTCCCGAAAACCGTCTCGAATCCTTTCAGGAATTCCGGACACCGTTAAATGAAGAACAAAGACGTCAACAGGCCTCCCGATGCATGCACTGCGGTGTACCTTTTTGCCAGTCAGCCCTGCGGTTGAATGGAATGGTGACCGGGTGTCCGTTGCATAACCTGATTCCGGAATGGAATGAGGAACTCTTCTATAAAAATGACTGGTATGCGCTCGTACGCCTGTTAAAAACCAATCCGTTTCCCGAATTTACATCCCGTGTCTGCCCGGCACTGTGTGAAAAAGCATGTCTCAACGGTGTGGATGGCGAACCGACAACGGTTCATGACAATGAATTCTTTATTATCGAAAACGGCTTTGAAAAAGGCTGGATGAAGCCATCCGTACCCGGGCAGCGCACCGGTAAAAAAGTTGCGGTGATCGGCAGCGGACCGAGCGGTTTAAGTACTGCCCAGTTTCTGAACCAGCGAGGACATCTCGTGGATGTCTATGAACGTTCGGATCATCCCGGAGGCTTACTGATGTACGGTATTCCGAATATGAAACTCGATAAATCGGTCATTGACCGCCGTTTAAAACTGATGAGCCAAGAGGGAATCCGCTTTTTCGTCAATACCGAAGCCGGAAAGGACATCGATCTGAACACTCTTGAAGAGAACTACGATGCGATCGTTCTTGCGGTAGGATCCACCGTTCCTCGTAGCTTAAAAGGTGTCGATCCCGAACTTGGAGGGGTTTATTATGCGGTGGATTTCCTGACGCAGACCACTAAGGATCTGCTTGCTGATCGGAATTTTTCCATCAGCGCAAAAGACAAGGATGTCATCATTGTCGGGGGCGGTGATACCGGTAACGACTGTACCGGTACGGTCCTGCGTCAGGGCTGCCGTTCGGTTACAGCTCTCGAAATGATGCCGATGCCTCCTCTTGAACGTCTTGAGAGCAACCCGTGGCCGGAATGGCCGAAAGTCCTCAAAACAGACTACGGCCAGCAGGAGGCGATTGAACGCTTCGGTCATGATCCGCGCCGTTTTCAGACTACGATTGAGGAAGTCTATGCGGAAGATGGTCATATTACCGGTGTTAAAACTGTCCGGCTGAATCCGGATTTCACTCCGGTTGAAAATTCCGAAGAAATCCTGCCCTGTGATCTGCTTCTGATTGCAGCCGGATTTGTCGGAGTACCGGACGAATTTGCCAAAGAGTTCAGTCTTGAACGGACAAACCGCAATACCCTTGTGACTCAGCCCGATTCCCATCACATCGATGGTAAGTGTTTTGCCTGCGGCGACTGCCGCAGAGGCCAGTCTCTTGTCGTCTGGGGATTACAGGAAGGTCGCAGTTGTGCCCATGAAGTCGATGAATATCTAATGGGCTTTTCCAATATTGAATAACAGCCGTTTTACTCAAATCTCATAAATCTCTTAAAGAGCATCCAGTTCTGCCAGCCGGATGCTTTTTGTTTTCTCGTTACAGCATGAAAAAAGCGGCAAGGATCACTCACCTAGCCGCATATAGATTGATTGAAAGGGTATTGTTACTGAATTTCTTCCACAAAGACCGGTCCGTGCAGATTACGGACATTTTCCATGCCGCTGATCGGAGAACCGATTTCGAAGAGGTCTTCGTATTCCGAATATCCGCCATAATAAATAATGACTTCATTCCATGGCTGATGATAGCACAGTGCTTCCAGCCCGCCCGGTGCTGTATTGGCGCCGAATGTATTCAGTTTTTTCGGACTCACGAAGGAAAATTCGTTCGATCCGGTTTTCTGAAGAATAACAGTAAGTGGCAGCATTCTGCAGAATGCATGACCCAGTTCGCTAATAGAGTCAACTTTGTAGATGACTTCATTTCCGAACTGATCTGAGAATTTGACTTTCATTTTTAAATCCGTTCCTTTTCTTAATCTATCTGTAAAGAAAAACATTTTTAAAACTTCCCTACCGTGTCTATTGTAGCCTTTTGTACAGGAAGAACAATATTGATTTTAATTTCACTTGTTTTTCGGATGGAGACATGACTCAATATCGCCATTGTGCATACAGGAATGATCTTCCTTGCAGTTCCATCTTTCCTTGCCCTGCGGACACAGATTCGACATCTTTCCGACTTTCAGACGCACCTGATAGGCCGGCGGGCAGACCACTGTAGCATGCGGCAGAACATCACGGATGACGATCGCACCGGCTCCGACTTTACTTTCCTTACCGAGTGTAATATTGCCAATGATCTTTGCACCGGCTCCGATGAGAACTCCGTCTTCCACCGTCGGATGACGCTTTCCTTTTTCCTTTCCGGTACCGCCAAGTGTGACGCCCTGATAAATCTTGACATCATCTCCGATAATGCAGGTTTCGCCAATGACAACTCCTGTTCCATGGTCAATGAACAGACGCTTGCCGATCGTTGCACCCGGATGAATATCAATACCGGTCTTGCGCTGGTTTTTTAAGGACATCCAGCGGGCGAGTACATAATGATGTTTCAGATAAAGCTGATGGGAAAAATACCAGGTGCGGATAGCCTTGAAGCCCGGCATCATTTTAATCTCCCTCGTTGAATGTAAAGAAGGATCCTGTTCCATAAATACATCAATTTCTTCCTTTATAAATTCACGGTAACTCACGCCAGTCCCTCCTTTTTTCTGAATAGCACCATTTTAACAATGCGCTTCAAAAAATGCTGAATGAGAACTGACTTATCTGAAAAAAAGAAAGGAAAGCGAAAATTTTCAGAAAGCAAAAACACAATGAAAGCGGTTGTATTTTCTACCTATTTTCCGTCATTCTCTTATCCGAACTTCGATTGATTGACTACTGTCCGGCTTTACGGATCGGATGACGGATAACCGTTTTCAGCTTTTCCGGTGCTGATTTTCGCGGATCCGAGAGATAGATTTCGTGATGATATCTGGTATCACTAAAATCATTTTCATAACCGTTGTCGTTGAGATACTGATCCATCAGAGCAACCGTCTGCGGTTCATCATCGTAAGGACCATAATGCATAATCTGAACACTCAGACCTTCGTTCAGACTGAAAAACTCTGCTTTCGAACAGTCGAGCTTTTTCTTCTTTGCGGCAGTTTTCTTTGCCCATTCAAATTCCGCCTCAGTGATAAAGTCCGGCAGGCGGATCAGCGAAATCCATTCGAAATCTTCCTTGTGTGCATAATCCACGCCTTTGATTCCCTTCTGCCACCATAAACCTTCAAGGGGCGGCACCACATATTCGAAAAATCCTTCAATTTTATGATCTGTTTTATAACTCATTTTCAGCGTATAGGAAATCGCATAGAGAACCTGAAGAGCCTGTTTGTAGGCGCCATCCTCTTCATTCGGATCCCCGCTGCCTCTGACGGCAACATAATTCATCGGCGGAATCATCACAATCTGCGGTTTATTTTTCGGAAGATAGAACTCCTTATATTCTTTCTTGTAGTCAAATGCCATACGCATGTCTCCTCTGTCTTTTCTTCATTGTCTCAGATTCTCAGTTTTATTCCAATCCGCCATAAAAAAGACCCCGTATCCGAAACGGATTTACAGGGTCGATTCTAATCACGAGTTAATCAGAGTTAAACCTTATTTGGAGTGTTTAATAGCAGCCTGTGCAGCAGCAAGACGTGCGATTGGTACACGGTATGGAGAGCAGGAAACGTAGTCGAGACCTAAACCATCAACGAATTCGATGGAAGCAGGGTCACCACCATGTTCACCGCATACACCTAAGTGGATGTTCGGACGAGTAGCGCGGCCGCGTTCAGCAGCGATCTTAATCAGTTCGCCAACACCTTCCTGATCTAATTTGGCGAATGGATCCTGTTCGTAGATCTTAGCTTCATAGTATTCAGGCAGGAAGTTACCAGCATCATCACGGGAGAAGCCGAAAGTCAGCTGAGTCAGGTCGTTTGTACCGAAGGAGAAGAATTCTGCTTCTGTAGCTAATTCGCCAGCTTTAAGAGCAGCTCTTGGAACTTCGATCATTGTACCAACATGGTACTTCATGTCAGAACCTTCAGCAGCAAGGATTGCGTCTGCAGTTTCTGTAACGATCTTCTTCACGTATTTCAGTTCTTTGATGTCGCCGATTAATGGCAGCATGATTTCTGGTTCAAGGTTCCAGTCAGGATGTTTCTTGTTGACGTTGAGAGCAGCACGGATCACAGCTTCTGTCTGCATGCGTGCGATGCCAGGATAGGAAACGTCAAGACGGCTACCACGGTGACCCATCATTGGGTTCACTTCGTGTAAGGAGTCAACTTTAGCCTGGAGTTCTTCAGCGGTCATACCCATCTCAGCTGCAAGTTCTGCAACTTCTTCTGGTTTATGAGGCAGGAATTCATGCAGAGGTGGATCCAGGTAACGGATTGTCACTGGACGGCCTTCCATAGCTTCGTAGATGCCTTCGAAGTCAGCCTGCTGGAGAGGTTCGATCTTCTTAAGGGCAGCTTCCATCTGGTCGTCATCTTTAGCAACGATCATTTCGCGGATTGCTTTGATCTTGTCGCCGTCGAAGAACATATGTTCAGTACGAACCAGTCCGATACCTTCAGCGCCGAATTTAACAGCCTGAGCAGCATCTCTTGGAGTATCAGCGTTAGTACGGATATTTAAGCGACGAGTTTCGTCAGCCCATTTCATGAAACGTTCGAAGTAACCGGAGATTTCTGCAGGGATCGTCTTAACAGCCTGGCCGTAAACGTTACCTGTAGAACCGTCTAAGGAGATCCAGTCACCGCGTTTGTATGTTTTGCCTTTAACTGTGAATTCGCCTTTATCAGCATCGATAACGATTTCACCGGCACCGGATACGCAGCATTCACCCATACCACGGGCAACTACTGCAGCGTGAGAAGTCATACCACCACGAACGGTGAGGATACCTTCAGCAGCTGCCATACCCTGAATATCTTCAGGAGAAGTTTCCAGACGGACGAGGACAACTTTTTTGCCTTTAGCAGCTTCTTCGATTGCTTCTTCAGCAGAGAATACAACCTGACCGCAAGCAGCACCTGGGGATGCCGGAAGTGCAGTCGTGATTACTTCAGCCTGTTTCAAATCTTCCGGATCGAACATTGGGTGAAGCAGAGAGTCTAACTGCTGAGCTTCTACAGTCATCAGAGCTTCCTGTGGAGTTAACAGACCTTCGTCAACCATGTCGCAGGCAACTTTTAATGCAGCCTGTGCAGTACGTTTACCGTTACGGGTCTGAAGCATATAGAGTTTGCCATGTTCAATGGTAAATTCCATATCCTGCATGTTTTTGTAATGATGTTCAAGAGTGTCGCAGATTGTCTTGAACTGTTCGTAAGCTTCTGGAGCGATTTCAGCAAGCTGATCAATTTTATTAGGAGTACGAACACCTGCAACGACGTCTTCGCCCTGTGCGTTCATTAAGAATTCACCGTACAGTTTGTTTTCACCTGTAGCAGGGTTACGGGAGAAGGCTACACCAGTTCCGCAGTCGTTACCCTGGTTACCGAATACCATCATCTGTACGTTTACAGCAGTACCCCAGTCAGAAGGAATGTCATTCTGACGGCGGTAGTAGATAGCACGTTCATTATTCCAGGATTTAAATACCGCTTCGATGGCTTCCATCATCTGAGTTTTCGGATCAGTCGGGAATTCTTCACCCATATTTTCTTTGTAGAATTCTCTGAATAACTGAACCAGTTTCTTCATATCATCAGCATCAAGATCAAGGTCATCTTTAATGCCTTTTTCAGCTTTTACTTCATCAATAATTTCTTCGAAACGTTTTTTAGATAATCCTTTAACTACGTCAGAGAACATCTGAATGAAACGTCTGTAGGAGTCGTAAGCATAACGAGGGTTTCCAGATTTAACAGCAATTGCTTCTGCAACTTCGTCGTTAATACCTAAGTTAAGAATGGTATCCATCATACCAGGCATTGAAGCTCTGGCACCAGAACGGACGGATACTAATAATGGGTTTTCCGGGTCTGCAAATTTCTTTCCAGTTTCTTTTTCAAGAATGTCTAAATATTTGAAGATCTGATCCTGAATTTCGTCAGAAATCTTTTCACCGTCTTCGTAATATTTGTTGCAGGCTTCTGTTGTAATGGTGAAACCGTTTGGTACAGGCATACCAAGGTTGCTCATTTCTGCGAGGTTAGCTCCTTTACCACCAAGCAGTTCACGCATATCAGCATTGCCTTCATTGAAAAGATAGACATATTTCTTTTCCATGCATTTCCTCCTTGTATTTTTCGTACTCACTTATTTTAACCTTTTTTCCTTTGAAATAAACAAACGCTTACAATCAGGAATGTTTTCTTTCTTTTTCGTCTGTAAACTGTTCCATTTTCTAGGATTTTCCAATTGAATGCTCATTTTCCATATCATCATGACGGGCCGGAACGACCAGAATATCAATTGGAAGGTCTCTGGCAGGACATACCGCCTCCTTGGAACAGCGGCGAATACAGTTCGGCATGTAATCTTTTAACCTAAGCTGGGCTAGAAATAACTTTTCTTCTTCCGTCAGGTCTTCTTCTTTCGAAATCAGAATCAGAGGTCTTGAGAGAAGAGAGGGTGTATTAAGCAGTTTTTCAAGCGAAACGCCATAAAATTTTGCGATTGCATCCAGTTCTTCCCTGTTTTCTTCCGGTTCGAGGAAGAATTTCAACTGGTTGATTTCCATAAAC
>JBJEFF010000117.1:0-8667 GCA_051873775.1 Allobaculum sp.
CATGACCTTTAGGAGGGCCGATCCCTCAAAACATCGCACTATTTCCGAGGGCCACAAAAAGTACTCCTGTCCTTGGGATGTAGGGGAGTACTTTTCTTATCTTCGATTAATTCGGTCTGAATTTTTTCAGAGCACAGGAAAAACACTTTTCCGGTTTGCAGCCGAAAAGCATTTTGATCCTTAATTGGGTTGTGTGCGAACTATTCAGCAGGAGTTTCGGTTACTTCTTCTACTGTTTCTTCCACAACTTCTTCGACAACTGTTTCCTCAGCTTCTTCTGTTACTTCTTCGGTCGGTTCTTCAGCTGAAGGCGTAAGAAAGTCTTTCGGATTCGTCAGGAAAGCATGCAGGAGTTCATAGTCAGGATGAGTTTCATCAATTTTGAGCTCGCAAGCCATCTGGATTGTGCCGTCTTCATTTAACGAGTAGTTCAGGACTGCAATTTCTTCCGGTTTATCGGACTGAGTACGGTTGAAGATAATGACTTTCTTGTTGACGATATGACGAGTGGAAGAGATCTGAGCTAAGGAAGCAATGATCATTCCCATATCGGAGAAGTAACATAATTCCTTATTATTGCCTTCAATCATCTGAACACAGTAGCGTCCTAAAGATCCGACTTCGCTCTGACCGGCAAGAATCATAGCTTCGAATTCGTTGCAGAAAGTCAGGAACGCAACGCCTTCATAAACGAAGTTATTTGTGTCTTCATCAATTCCGGCATAGGACTGAACCAATACAGTTTCTTTTGGTTTGCTTTTCTTTTTCGCATTGCTTTTTGCGACACGGACGATGGTTAAGCATAAGTCTTCTGTTACTTCTGCAGGATTTGCTTCCATGTCCTCGAGCATGTGTTTCAGGCAGTTTACTGCATCGCTAAGATTAATATATTGAGAATCTTCTACTGGTGTCAGAGACTGTAAATTCTCGATTGCACCACGACGGATTTCATAAAATTTCATAATGATAAAACCTCACATTCATTTGAACCGATTTTGCCATGTCCTTTTGGCTGATAAATTGTTGTGTTCTGTATGTGTACAGGATCTGCATCAACAGAACTCCACTAAAGATTTTACATGATCCGATGCTTCACAAAAACATCTAGACCTTATTTTTTTACCAAAAAATTCTTTTCAAAGGGGCCAAAAAGAACTGCACCATTAAAAATTAAAACATGTGAAATTCTTTTTTGCAATAAAATCTCGGACTTAAGCCGATACTCATGGTGATATTGTCTAAAGTTGTCTGTTTGGAAAATCATGTAATCCAGAATCTCGGAAAACGTTTTCAATGTCGTCATTTTTGGTGTTCATCTCATATTTTCTGATCGCTTCTTCTTCGTCTCATTCTTAAAAGTAAAGCGGTTACATTGAAAACTGATGAAAACGTCTACGAATTGTTTCATAAAAATTTTCATTGATATAAAGATCAATGTTATACTATTAAACAAGCAAAAAAATTTGTTAAAAAAATCTTTTATCAAACTATAGAAAGCGAGTTTTATTATGTCGATTCATATTAACCACCAACTTCCGGATCCTGAAGTCCTCAAACAGGAAATCCCGATGTCCGATCATGCCAAAGCCATCAAGAAACAGCGTGATCAGGAAATCCGCGATATCTTCGAAGGAAAAGATGACCGTTTTATTCTAATCGTCGGACCATGCTCTGCGGATCATGAAGAAAGTGTTCTCGAATACTGCCACAAACTGGCGCAGTTAAACGAAGTCGTTAAAGACCGTCTGATGATTATTCCGCGTGTCTACACCAACAAGCCGCGTACAACCGGCGACGGCTATAAAGGCATGCTGCACCAGCCGGACCCGAACGGCGATCCGGATCTGCTTGAAGGTCTGAAATCCATCCGCAAAATGCATCTGCGTGTTCTTGAAGAAACCGGTCTGTCTTCTGCCGATGAAATGCTGTACCCGGAAAACCGGTCCTTCCTCGATGATCTGCTCTCCTATGAAGCAGTCGGTGCCCGTTCCGTTGAAAACCAGCAGCACCGTTTAGTGGCTTCCGGTCTGGATATTCCGGTCGGAATGAAAAACCCGACTTCCGGTGACTTCTCTGTGATGATGAACTCCGTGACTGCCGCACAGCACCCTCACCGTTTCATCTACCGTCAGAATGACGTCAATACCGACGGTAACCCTTTAGCGCATGTCATCCTTCGCGGTGGTGTCGATAAATACGGCAAGACGATTCCGAACTACCATTATGAAGATTTAAAGATCGTGTATGACCTTTACCAGAAAGCCGGTCTGAAGAATCCGGCTGTCATTGTGGATGCCAACCATTCCAATTCCAACAAGCAGTACAAGGAACAGATGCGCATCTGCATGGATGTCATGCATAACCGCAAATATCATCCGGAAATCCGCAGCCTCGTTAAAGGTCTGATGATTGAATCCTACTTAAAAGAAGGCCGTCAGGATATCTGCGAAGACTACGAAAAAGGTCTGTCCATCACCGATCCTTGCCTGGGCTGGGAAGATACAAAGAAACTGATTCTCGATATTTATGCAAAATGCCGCGAAGTTCAGGAGCTTTAATTCCCTGTTCTCACTCTTACACACTAAAAATCTCCGTAACTCGAATGAGCTGCGGAGATTTTCTTTATTCCGATTTTCAATTGGTTTCGATTCATTCCATTGAATTGAATTGAATCCGCTTCTATTTCAAGATGATGCCGAAATAAAACATCATTTTCTGTTTCGGCTCATCATACTGACGAAAAATAATGAGTATTCATTTTGTAGAGACATGACTACTCATGGGTTATCGCGTCAATTACGCCATCAGACTTGTTGCGGGGGCCGGATAAGCGATCCGTAATAAATTTGTGATTTTTTTCCAGGAATTTTCGGACTGTTCAGCACTTTTCTTTTTCCATGTTCCAAAATAAGGAACAAAACCAATGCGGCTTGCCTCGGCGATCAGTTCAAGATCGTCTTCGTGCAGGCGGATATACAGAGGATATTTGCTAGGCATGCCGTCATAAGCGAGTGCCAGCCGGTTCATTAAAGCTTTAAAGAGTTCTGATTTTAATTCTTTGGAACGGGTATAAAACTTGATCGCCGGACGTGATACGCCAAAATCTTCAGCATCTTTCCAAAAGGCGTATGCAGTTGGTTCCTCGTCAACAGAGATTGATAATCCGGTCGCATCCTGATCCAGCTCCCAGTTCTTTGGAAGTTTTCCTGCAGAGTAGACAGTACGGCGCGGTAAGATCATCAAAATTTCGTTGTTCTTCTTATCTTCCATGTTGTCACACCTTTCTTTTTGATTCTATTGATTCGCTATAATTCTGTTTCCTGGTAAAGCGGTGTTTAAATCTGATTTCTGATCAGGCTTTTTCTTCAGGTCGAAGTTTCGGATGCAGTTTTTCCATTTCCGTTCTATGAAAGACGAAAAAGTCGCGAAATCCGCACTTTTTAAACTTCCGTAGCGATATCACGCGTTTCATCTTATAATGTTTTCGTTTTGAAAACGTCGCATATGCCCTCATATCGCTTCGTTACAGAAAGGATGAAGAATCATGTCTGCTTCCCTGCTCGAACAGAATGTTGAGCATTTCTATATGGAAGAAAACTACAGCTGTTCGGAAACGCTGCTGCTTTCCTGCGATAAAACTTTTAACCTTAATATCCCTGAAGGCTCATTCAGGCTGATCTCCGGCTTCAGCCGCGGTATGTATACTGGCAACTTATGCGGTGCTCTCTCCGGCTGTACAGCAGCTCTGAGCTATCTGCTTGTAGAAACGTGTGCTCACGATACGAAAATTCTCGCGGATGCCGAACGTAAGTTAGTCCGTAACTTCCGGGAATATCTAACGGATACCCAGTGTCCAAAAATTAAAGTCACTCACCATAGTCCCGAAACACGCTGTCTGAACACCTGTCTCAATGCCGCAAAAGCAATGAATAAAACTCTGCTTGAACTCGCAAACGAAGGATATTTCGAACCTGACTTTGATCTTTCACTGCTTGAAGACAGATCCTGAAGGTCAGTAGTTTAAGTCTGATCGAAACGCAATAACTGCAGCTCATAATGAGCTGTTTTTTTGTGACTGAAATCCAGATTGCCGATTATGTATTCGAACCATAAACACCTGTTTTTCAATCGGTAATAGACTAAAGAATGTCTTTTCAACTTTCAAGATTCTTTACATCTTTCCTTTCATTTTGATTTGTTTTTAGTAAATAATTCGCAATTATGCGCTTTATCCTACATTTCAGTTATGTTTATATCACTTAACCTGTTTGAAAACGCTGAAAAAGCGATCCTGTTATTTCCCTTATCTTTCAGTCTTTTTCACAATATAAAAAGCGCACAGTGAATTCAGTTTCTTCACTGTGCGCAATCTTATTTAAAATCTCAGTAAACTATTTACTAATTATTCTTCGTAGTCGTCATAGTCATCGTAATCGTCTTCAACCGGTTCCTGATAGTAAGCCTGATCTCTTGGAGCCTGCCGGAGAGCCTGATACTGTTCGTTATTTTCAGACAGACGGACACGGGCAGCAAGCAGCGAAGTCTGTTTTCTTGCTTTGGTCAGCATGCGGGCATAGATTACGAAGAAATACAGGGCGGTTGCAAAGAGGATTGCACTGCCGATCATGACGGCAATAAAGCCTTTGAAGTAGTACTGCAGGAAAATGGCGATGGCTGAACAGATCATGACAATCGTCAGCAGCAGCATGGTGGAACGGCATGAGGAAGCGAGCTTGCTGAAGTAGCGGTACTTCTCTTCTTCATTCGGAATATCCACCGGCAGATCGCCTTCTTTCTGAAGGTGACGCAGGATATACCAGCCGGCATCGCGTTTATGACGGCTCGGGGAACGGTCAACGCGGTCCCATCCTTCGGATTCAAGCATTTCCCAGTAGGAATCATCCGGTTCATCGGCAAAGTAGAGGACTTTGTAGAGATAGTTACGCGGTTTCTTCTTCACGAAGAAATAGCGGTTGCCATCTTTATGAGTGTAGTGGTAACCCTGAGCGGATTCACCCGCAAGATATTCTTCGATCTGCTTATAGTCACTGGTAAAGAAATGTTTTTTATCCTGATATTCATCGTAGGCATAGTCATCGACGATACTTGCATCCGGATCGATGACATCGTTACGGTTTCGTTTATGTTTGCTGCCGCGTTTATTTCCTTTTTTAGGAAGTGGTTTTTCTTTTTCAGTAATCTCTTCTTCAATTTCAACTGTTTCGGGTTCTTCTTCGCTCATTTCTTCCTGAGCAATATAGGAAGCCCCCGGTTCCTGTTTCGTGATCAGTACGGAAGAAGACTGGGCATTTTTTTCGCTCTCAAATTCTTCATTCACTGCCTGAGAATCGACAAAGGCATTCTGAAGAGACGAATCTTCCATCAAATCGAGATGTTCGAGTGCCTGCTGGTTCTGCTGATAGCGGGTGGAGTTTAGAATTTCGGCAAATGTACGAGGTTTTGGCGGAACCTCTTCTTCCGCTTTTTCTTCAACCGCAGGTGTCTGCAACAGGGTTTCTTCATTTAAAACCACTTCTTCGGATTTATTGTCTGGCTTGACGGGTTTTGGTTCCGGTTCATGAACGATGACCGGTTCCGGTACAGGCTGCTGATCGATGGAAATGATCTGTTCTTCTTCCGTAACGTCGTCTCCGAAATTTCCGGCAAGAACTTCTTCAAGTGTGATTTCCCGTTCGACTGGTGCAGATTCTTCCTGTGTTTCATCAATCGTCACAGTTGTTTCGATTGTTTCTGCCGGTTGTGCTGGTTTAAGTTGGACCGGTTCTTCTTTTACAGGTGCAGGTTCTGCAGTCTTGGAACGACTTCTGCGTTTACCGAAAGGATTGCGGGAATTCTTCGGTGTTTTGGCAACTGTCTTGGCTTCCTGAATGGCAGACTGAACATCGAAAGAGTCGAACTGTGGTTCGCTAATATTTAATGAAGAGATTCTCGAATCACTTAACAGGTCTTTAAAAATCCCGTCTTCTGATTCGCTAAGTGTGTTATTCTTTGGATCTTCAGCCATATTCATCCTCCTATAAGGTCTATTTCCCTTTTTATCGATAGATATCGATTCTTTGATATTGTAAATACTTATCGTTTATTGGTCAAATTCAGGCGTAAATGAGCCGTTTTCAAAAACGGTGATTTGTGTCCCGTCTGCCGTGAAGCCGTCAATCTGCAGATCATCTGCACCGACCATGAAATCAACATGGATATGGGCCTGGTTCAGGCCTTTTTCTTCCTGCTGTTCTGCGCTCCAGTTTTCCGATCCGGGGACACATTCGGCATAGGACTGACCGAGTGCAAAATGGCATGCAGCATTCTCGTCAAAGAGCGTGTTATAGAAAATACGGTTGGCTTTACGGATGGGCGATGTCTTGTCTACAAGCGCAATTTCGCCTAAGTAATCGGCATTTTTGCAGCTGTGCAGCATGGCATCGAGTACTTCTTTTCCTTTTGCGGCATGGAAGTCGACGACTTTTCCATCTTTAAAAGTAAAGCCGAAATCTTCAATCAGCTGGCCATTATAGTTTAAGGGCATCATCGCTTCGAGCTGTCCGTTCACGCCCGTTTTATATGGCACCGAGAAGAGTTCTTCGGTCGGAATATTACAGAAAATTTCTACACCATTCTGCAGCCTTGTCGAACCGCCGACAAAAATTGCGTTTTCCGGAAGGTCAATCCATAAATCGGTTCCATTTTTAGCAAAATAGTGGAAACGGACAAGACCCATTTCATTTAAACGGTTCATTCTCTTTCTGAGTGTCTGTCCATGATCGATCCAGTTCTGTTCCGGATCGTTGTCATCAATACGGCTGATCGCGAAGATATCCTTCCATAATTCTTCAATTGCATCGGCTTCTTCTAAGTCGGGATAGACTTTCGTGGCCCATCCGGCACTCGGAGCGGCGATAATCGACCAGGAGAGAACTCCGGTATCGAGTCCTTTACGGAAATTCGGGGACTGCTGATTCAGACGCAGATTCCGGTCGACCACAATTTTGGGATCAACCGATGCCAGTGCATTTGGGTCTTCACCGACGATCGAAAGGAATGCGGCTCCTTTTGCGGCGGCATCCTCATACTGACTAGCGAGTTTTGCGATCCGCTTATCCAGTAATGCCTTATTTTCAGGTTGAAAGAGAACAAGTTCTTCTTTTGCATCCCGAATATCTAATGTGATTTCCGGACAGCCAAGTCTCTTAGCTTCCTGGATACATTCGTCAATTAGAAGTCTGTGCTGTTTGGATCCTGTTGCACGGATATGGAGCGGCTGACCTGGCTGAAGGTTTACTCCTTTGACGATCGCAAGGTGCGCAAATTTCTTCAGGTATTCTGTATTCATGATGACTTCCTTTCCCGGATTAACTTACTCTTTTTTATGAAGAACAGGTTAATTTCCGTCATGTTCAAAACTGAGAAAAAGGACCATTCCGCCACGCTGAATGATCCTTCAATATTTTTAGATTAAATTTTGAAGAAAACTAATTTGAATTATAGTCCTCATTTGTCTTTCGGGCTACATTTCAGGTGAAAATGCCCTTATTTTAGGCATATTTCAGGTTTATCTTCTATTTTGCAGTGCTCTTGCCTGATCTTCCCGGTACCGCCGTACAAAATCCGGATGTCTGTTTTCCGAACAGTTTGTATGGCATGAGCCGCAGTTTCCGGTGCAGCTGTTCTTATAGGAAACTTTCAGGGCAAGCACGACTAAAACGATAATGACGCTCATCGCGATCCAGTCGACAGTATTCATCTATATTTCTCCCAAGCCGTTGGGATCTTTTCCTTATATTTATTTATCTTCACACTTATATAGCTTCTCCATATGTATAGCTCTGCATATTCAGTCATAAATATGAATTGTAAACCGCACGGCTTTTCCTTTTTTGTAAGTAGTCGCTCACTAGTTTAGCCGTTTTCATTGGTTCGCGCAAATCTCCTGCTTTACGCAGAAAAGCTCCCGCTTCTGTTCTTTCCGGAACTGTTGCGGGAGCTATCAATGTAATTCTGATTTCGTAGATTCAATGATCGGTTAATCTGTCTTGTGACTAGAACAGACCTTTGATCTTGCCGTTCACATCGATATCCATATCTAATGCACTTGGATGTTTTGGCAGACCTGGCATAGTCAGAACTTTACCGGTTAAAGCAACGATGAAGCCTGCACCTAAGGATGGACGTAATTCACGGACGGTGATCTTGAAGCCTTTCGGAGCACCCATGATTTTCGGATCATCCGTTAAGGACATCTGAGTTTTTGCCATACAGATCGGAGTTTTATCCCATCCGTATTTCTTGAACTCTTCAATCTGAGCCTGTGCTTCTTCTGTGAAGACTACACCATCAGCACCATAGACTTTACGTGCGATCGCATCGATCTTGTCTTCGATGGAATCTTCAGCGTCATATAATGGCGCATAATTGTTTTCCTGATCGCAAAGAGCAACGACTTTTTCAGCAAGGTCTAATGCACCTTCGCCGCCTTTCGCCCATACCTGGGATAAGGACAGTGGGTGTCCGTTTTCTTCGCACCAGTTTTCGAGGGCAGCAATTTCAGCATCAGTATCGGCGGTGAACTGATTGATGGCAACGATATAAGGTAAACCGAACTGTTTAACGGTATCGATGTGTTTTTCCAGGTTCGCACAGCCGTCTAATAAT
>JBJEFF010000118.1:0-1731 GCA_051873775.1 Allobaculum sp.
TTGTCGTTTCTTTTGACACTCACAGAATAAACCGTTTACTAATTTAAGTCAACGGTTTATTTAATGTAATTTACTTAATTAAGTAAACGGTTAAACAAAAGACCTCCTGAGTCATCAGGAGGTCTGATTAATTTCAAGGGAAACCGGAATCTGGAGGTGTTTTTCAGCAGACTCCTGTCCTTCCATTAAGTCCACCAGCATCGAAACGGCTTTTTTGGCGATCAGATCGGTGTTTTCTTTGACGAGGGTCAGGCGCGGTACACTGTAAACGGAAAAATGCGGGCTGCCGCAGCCGACAACTTTAATTTCTTCCGGAATCTGGTAACCGAGATCCTGCAGGATGCGGATACATTCAAGCGCAAGCGTATTGGACTCGGTAAAGATGCCATCTGCTTCCGGATGCTTCATCAGCATATTCGTGATCATCTCGGTAATGCCGTCCTGATCCGTGATTTCATCGGAAAGAATTGCCGGCCAGGCGATTTTCTGATGGCATTCGAGCTCTTCATAAAACCCTTTATAGCGCAGGTCGTTCTTCAGACCGCCTTGGTTATTGGAGATATAGAGAAGGTTCTGGCATTTACGGCTGAGCAGATGCCTTCCGGCAAGACGGCCGATGGATAAGTTATCGGCACAGACGCTTGGAATATCGGACGAAATTTCAAGACCGACGGACACACAGGGGATTCCGAGTTCTGTAATCTGTGTCGGGTTATTGAGCATAACTCCGATCAGTAAGCCGGAAATGCGGTTTTTCCGTAACCATGCCGCAAATTCCGGACTGCTCAGATTTTCATAGGCAGAAGAACAGAGCATCAGGGAGCAGCCGTAGTCATAAGCCGCGATTTCTACCTGGGCACTCAGTACGCCGAAATAAGGTTTGTGGTTGAGCGGAACGATCAGTCCGATGACATTGGAATTATCTGCGGAATCTTCTGAAGCGTTCGGCAGCTTATAGTTGAGTTCACGGGCAACTTTCTCTACTTTGAAGACCGTTTCCTTGGAAAAGGATCCTTTGCCGTTGAGAATCCGTGAAACAGCGGCTTTGGAAATCCCGACGCGGTCGGCAATATCTTTTAAAGAAGCCATCGATACCTCCTCGTTAAGTTAACAGTTTAATAAACAAGTTAATCTTATCATAGATGAATTCTGAAAAACGGAAAGAGGGGAAATGCGAGAGACAGGAAGATGAATTCTGAAGGCGACTGGGAATTTTGAAATAGCGCTCGTCCACATCACGTGAACAAAGTTCATTTAGGAATAACAATTTAGTGAAAAATTCACTTTTTATGCCTTTGAGCGATATGAAAATAACCCAAAATTAGACTTTTCGGTCAAAATGCCCAATTTTGATGAAAATACATGAAAATTTTACTGGTTTTCAGAAAATTTACATTTTGTTTTACAAATTTCTTGAAAATCGAAAATAGCTCGTTAAAATACGAATCATTAAATCGATGACCGGAAGTAGTAGCTGTCGGAAAGTCCAAAGAGAGCCATGGTTTGGTGAGACATGGCGGCTGGAAAACAGTGAACGTGTCCGTGAGTGAAGCTGCGACAGAAATCGAGTAGTTTCCGCTTCCCGGCGTTATGGGCAAGAGTCCTTTGCAGAAAAATAAACAAAGGGAAGTTAGGTGGTACCGCGAGATAATCGTCCTTTCATGTTGGTGTGAAAGGACGTTTTTTTAGTGTGCCCGGCGAGGCATACACCTAGGTGGTGCAAGTCCACTA
>JBJEFF010000119.1:0-1729 GCA_051873775.1 Allobaculum sp.
AAGATCGGCTGAGAAAGAAGTATCGAATACATAATCAACGCCAAGTCTCTTAAGAGAATCCATAATCTTTCCGACTGTAGCCTCTTCGAGCGGAAGGCCAAGTGCCTCTCCCCATGCTGCACGCACAGCAGGAGCAACCTGTGCAACAACTACCTTCTTCTTATCTGCAATAGCATCCCATACTTTTTCTGTGTCATCGCGTTCGCGAAGAGCACCTACCGGACAATGGGTGATACACTGTCCGCACAATGAACAGGATACTTCTGTAATCTTTTTATTGTTTGTTACATTGATTGTGGTTCTGGAACCGGTACTTGTCACATCCCAGATATGTAAATCCTGAATCTTATCGCAAACCTGAATACAACGCATACACTTGATACATTTCTTCGGATCGCGAATCAACGGGAAGTCTTTATCCCATGGGAAATCTTCCAGACGCTGTTTGAACGGAATATCCAGAATGTTCAGGTCATTGGCCAGAGTCTGGAGTGCACAGTTACCGCTGCGGACACATGATGAGCATGTTCCGTCATGCTGAGACAGAATCAGTTCCACATTTCTGCGTCTTGCTTTACGAACCTTCGGGCTGTTGGTATAAAGAACCATGCCTTCTTTTACAACGTTATTACAAGAAGTGATCAGTTTATCCATGCCTTCAAGCTCTACAAGACAGACACGGCATGCTGCGATTTCGTTGATGTCTTTCAAATAACAGAGCTTAGGGATCGGGATGCCGGCACTTGCTGCGGCTTCCATGATTGTTGTACCCTCGGGTACAGATATTTGTTTATTATCAATTGTAATGTTTACCATAATTTTTCCCGGCCTCCTTTGAAGCTGCCGTAGCCGAAGTGGTCGCAGCGCAGACATCTGCTGGCTTCCTGTTTTGCTTCTGCTTCGGTCATACAGTTTTCTACACCGTTGAAGTCACAGACACGTTCGCAGGCTTCGCGTTCGGTCATGTTGACTCTTCCGCACGGCGGGCGGTCGTCAAGACGAGCTTCCGGAATCTCAACATCGCAGCTGATTACGTGATGGAATCCGAGATATTCGTCAATATTTGCAGCTACTACTTTGGCAGCAGCGATCGCTTTGATTACAGATGCAGGACCTGATGCACAGTCACCGCCGGCAAATACGCCCGGAATATTATCAAATCCGCCGTATTTCTGGGTAATGATCTTACCGCGCTGTACAGGAACACCGGCTTCTTCGAAATGCTGGTATTCAATATCCTGTCCGATTGCTACGATCAGAGTCTGACACGGAATAAATACATCCGGTTCTCCGGTCGGGCGTACGCTTGCACGGCCGTCCTTGATCTTGCTGATCATCTGAGGAGTTACATAAATACCTGTTACATGTCCGTTCTCATCGGTTTCGATGCGTGATGGAGCCATCAGGGTTTGCACTTCGATTCCTTCTGCAACTGCGCCTTCGATCTCAGCCGGAAGAGCGGTCATATCTGCAACACGGCGACGATAAACGATGCTTACTTTCTTGGCGCCGAGACGTTTTGCAGTACGGACAGCATCCATAGAAACATTTCCGCCACCGATAACAGCAACTTCCTGTCCGGTAAGATCCGGATTCTGTTCTTTGCCGACATCACGGAGGAACTGCACTGCGGAAAGAACACCGTCAGCATGTTCACCTTCGATACCAAGCTTTTTATCGGTACTTGCACCGATCGTGATAAGTACGGCATCATACTCTTCGCGAAGGC
>JBJEFF010000120.1:0-8598 GCA_051873775.1 Allobaculum sp.
AACAGTTTAAATTTGTCTTGGTATCAAGAACGGAAAGTTGAATGTTTTCTTTGGGGATTTGGAATTTTTCCATGAGGCGGCAGTTGATTTTCTGATGATCGAGAAAGGAACGGTCTCCTTGGCCTGTAAGAATGCATCCGTCCAGGGAAATGTTCTGCTTGCGCGCCATCTCTTCCATCATGGCTACGACTTCTGGTCCGACTTCAAGAGAGCAAGGCATTAAGGAAGGAGAGAAAACCACATGCAGGTTTTCTGGGTAAAGCAATCCATCCTGTTTTAATGCGGTCAAAAAATTGGCGACAATCGCCTGAACCGTTCCTTTCCAGCCGGAGTGAACGGCACCGACAAGCGGATGCTTTTCATCATAGAAAAGAATCCCCAGACAATCGGCGGTAAACACACCAATCAGCAAATTGGGATCGGTCGTATACAGTCCATCCGTTTGGCCAATCGCAGTTTCTGGTTCATAAGCGCCCTTTTTGGCATCGGCGCTCGTCACCCGCACAACATTGCCAGTATGTTTTTGACTCGCCAAGCACCAGCGATCAAGAGATAGCGTTTCAGAAGCAAGCGCAAGTCGGTTTTGCATCACATCCGCTTGATTCTTGCAGACATGCAAGGCAAGATTCCCATTTTCAGGGGCATTTGGCGTGCATAGAGTGATGCAAGCGTGGATGCTTGCAGTAGAGAAAGACAGTTTATGGAGAGATACGGAAGGATGATTCTGGCTTGCAGAATTTCCGGCAGCTTCAGCTTTTAGAGTGTTGATTTCATTTTTCATGCCTTCAGTATATCGGTTTGCCTATAAAAACAGTCAAATGAATGGGCAAATTGAAAAGAAATCGGCAAAATAAAATTAGTTAGCACTTAAGGCTTGCATCTGCTAACAGAGGTGCTATATTGTTAGCAGTTGAACACGAAGAGTGCCAAAAACGAGGTGGGAATATGAACCTAACCGACAGACAGATGGTAATTCTAAAAGCTGTAGTTGAAGAGTTTACCCGCACGGCACAGCCGGTCGGGTCAAAATCTCTGATTCCCCTTCTGCCAATCCCCGTGTCAAGCGCAACGATCCGTAACGAGTTTGCGGTTCTGGAAAAAGAAGGTCTGATTGAAAAGACCCATTCTTCCAGCGGCCGTGTTCCTTCTTTGAAAGGATATCGTTTCTACGTCGAACATCTGATGGAACTTTCCTTAGATCCGACGATGCAGGCTTCGCTGCGGGAGGTTTTCAGTAAACGTCATGTTTCACTTGAAGACACGATTTCAACGTCATGCGATATTCTCGCGCAGATGACGCATCTGACGAGCATGGTTTTCGAACCGAGTCAGAGCGATCAGCGTCTGGTTTCGCTCTCGCTGATTCCGATCAATGAACATCAGGCTGTAGCCGTAGTCGTGACAACAAGCGGCCAGACACAGCACCGTCTCTTCAGTTTTGAAGAGGATGTTTCAATTGAGGATCTGAAATCGTGTACTGAGATGCTTAATGGCAAACTTGCCGGAATCCCGATTGACCAGCTGATTGACGAGATGGAAAAAATCAGACCGGAGATTTCAGCGCATGTATCACGACACGAAGTGTTGTTTGAAGCCTTCATCTCCGCTTTTATGGGATTTGCCTCTGAAAGATCGAAAGTCTATGGCCGGGCAAACATGCTTGTCCAGCCGGAATTTGCCGATCCCGGTAAGCTTGAAGATCTCATGCGGGCACTAGAAGATCGACAACTATTTCAGAAGTGGGCACTGCAGCCGGACAACGTCTCAACCCGGATTGATGAGCGTAACCGCCTCATCCAGATTGGCGACTGCTCGGTGATCTGTACCAGCTTCGATACAGGCGCACATGAAGAAGGCCAGTTGATGGTCATCGGGCCAAGCCGTATGGCCTATTCCAAAGTCATCGCGCTTATGGACTATCTGTCCGAGCAGATCGAGCAGACTTTCTCAGTGCGGCTAGAAGGAGGACGAGATGATGAAAAATCAGACTGATCCAAAAACTGAAAATAAGGAAGTTGATGCAGAAGTCACTGTTGATGAAGCGGCAGATGCAGAAATTCTTGAAGATCCAATTGAAGAGATGAAAAAGGAAATCGAATCTCTCCAGTCACAACTTGCTGAAAGCAAAAACGACCAGCTTCGCGCTTATGCGGATGCAGACAATACCCGCAAGCGTCTTTTAAGAGAAGCTGAACAAGTTAAGAAATATAGATTCCAGAGCGCAGCACTTGAACTGCTGCCGATTCTGGACAACCTGAACCGTGCACTTGCAACGAAGCCGGATATTCCGGAAGTTGAAAACTTCGTCCGGGGATTTGAAATGATCCAGACACAGTTCGTTAACGCATTGGCTAACGAAGGTGTGACGGAAATAGAGGCGCTCGATAAACCTTTCGACGCCAACTTCATGCAGGCATTGGCCACTGAACATAAAGACGGTGTCAAACCTGACATGGTTATTGAAGTTTTACAAAAAGGATACAAACTTAAAGATCGCATTCTGCGACCTGCTCTAGTCAAAGTGAGCGACTAAAAGGAGGGCATTAACATGAGTAAAATTATCGGTATTGACTTAGGTACAACAAACAGCTGTGTAGCAGTAATGGAAGGCGGAGAACCGAAAGTAATTCCAAACCCTGAAGGAAACCGCACAACTCCATCTGTTGTCGCATTTAAAGACAACGAACGTATTATCGGTGATGCTGCTAAACGTCAGATGATCACCAACCCGAACGTTGTAGCATCCATCAAGAGTAAAATGGGTACCAACCAAAAAGTAACTTTAAACGGTAAGGAATACACCCCACAGGAAATCTCCGCAATGATTCTGCAGTATCTGAAATCCTATGCTGAAGATTATCTTGGTGAACCAGTAACAGAAGCAGTTATCACTGTTCCTGCATACTTCAACGACGCACAGCGTCAGGCAACAAAAGATGCCGGAACTATCGCCGGTATGGATGTAAAACGTATTATCAACGAACCAACTGCCGCAGCACTGGCTTACGGTCTTGAAAAGAATGATAAAGAACAGCGTATCCTCGTCTATGACTTAGGCGGCGGTACCTTCGATGTTTCCATCCTTGATTTAGCAGATGGTACTTTCGAAGTATTATCCACAAATGGTGATACCCATTTAGGTGGTGATGATTTTGATAACATCATCGTTGACTGGATCATCGATCAGTTCAAGAAAGACAACGGTATTGATTTAAGTAAAGATAAAATGGCTGTTCAGCGTATTAAAGAAGCAGCTGAAAAAGCGAAAAAAGACCTGTCCTCCACAATGCAGGCTCAGATCTCTCTGCCATTCATCTCTGCAGGCGTAAATGGACCATTACATATTGAAACAACTCTGACTCGTGCTAAATTCAACGAAATGACTAAAGGTCTTGTTGAAAAGACACTGAAACCAATCGAAAACGCATTACGCGATGCTGACTTAACTGTTAAAGATATCGATGAAGTCCTCTTAGTCGGCGGATCTACTCGTATCCCTGCTGTTCAGGAAGCTGTTAAGAAAGCTACTGGTAAAGAACCGAGCCACTCTGTTAACCCGGATGAAGCCGTTGCGATCGGTGCAGCTATCCAAGGTGGTGTTATCCAGGGTGATGTCAAAGACGTCTTATTACTGGATGTAACTCCGTTAACATTAGGTATCGAAACAATGGGCGGCGTTATGACACCACTGATTCCGAGAAACACAACTATTCCTACAAAGAAATCCCAGATCTTCTCTACTGCTGCTGATAACCAGCCTGCTGTAGATATCAAAGTCCTCCAGGGTGAACGTCCAATGGCTGATGACAACAAAGTTCTTGGTAACTTCCAGTTATCCGGCATTGCTCCTGCACGCCGTGGTGTACCACAGATCGAAGTAACATTCGATATCGACGTTAACGGTATCGTAAACGTCAGCGCTAAAGATAAAGCTTCCGGCAAAGAACAGACGATCGTCATCCAGAACTCCAACGGATTGTCCGAAGACGAAATCGACCGCATGGTTAAAGAAGCTGAAAGCAATAAAGCAGCTGATGATGCGAAGAAAGCTGAAGTGGAAACACGCAACAAAGCAGATGCATTCATCGCTCAGATCGACTCCATGCTTGAAGACAACAAAGACAGTCTGCCAGAAGATCAGGCTAAACAGTTGAAAGAAAAACGCGACGAACTGCAGAAAGCTCTCGACGAAAACGACATGGCTAAAGTTGAATCCTTCATGTCCGACTTGGAGAAAGCTGCTCAGGCTGCTTCTTCTGCAATGTATCAGAATGCCAATAACAACAACAGCGATACCACCGGCAAGAACGATGGCGGCGATGATGTCGTTGATGCAGAATTCACAGAAAAGAAATAAAGTCCCTGACAATCCGCAAAGACTTCACAGGTTTTAGGTAAAAAGCGTTTAGATAAAGCACGATTTTGAGAAAAGATCGCCCCCGGATGAAGGACTCACAGATATTCTTGTGAAAACCGGACTGAATCTGCTATCCTAAAACACGAAATAAAACGAAACAACTCTAAGCTACAGGGGTACTTACTTCTGTAGCTTTCTGCTTGAGAAGGGAGAAGAGAATGCCACAGCAGCCGAAAGATCTGTATGAAATTCTTGGTGTTGAACGCGACGCAACCCAGGATGAGATCAAGAAAGCATATCGCAAACTGGCTCGTCAATATCATCCGGACGTCAATAAAGACCCGGGTGCTGAAGATAAATTCAAAGAAATAAATGGCGCTTACGAAATTCTCGGCAACGAAGAAAAGCGCAAACAGTATGATCGCTTTGGAACCACGGACGGAACGGCCGGAGGATTTGATTTCTCCAGCATCTTTGGAGATCAAGGAGATCCGTTCAGCGATCTGTTCAATATGTTTACCGGTGGAGGCACGACGTATAACCAAGCCAATTATCGCAGTGCTCCGCATCGCGGCGAAGACCAATATCAGCGCATGACCATCGAATTCATGGAAGCGATCGAGGGGACAACAAGAACGATTCGTCTTGACTTGGATGAACCTTGTGACCATTGTCATGGTTCGGGTGCCGAAACCAAAGAAGATTTGCAGACCTGCCCGAGATGTCACGGACGCGGCTATGTTGTTGAAGTGAGCAACTCGCTGTTCGGTCAGGTTCAGCGTCAGACCGTTTGCCCGGAATGCGGGGGAACAGGCCAGACAATCAAAAACAAATGCCACGAATGTCACGGAACAGGGTTCCATCATGTTCGCAAGGAACTGGAAATCAAGATTCCGCAGGGCATCCAGTCCGGTCAGCGCATGCGCTTGGCTGGAAAAGGCGGCACTGGCATGAACGGTGGTCCGAATGGCGACCTCTACATCGAAATTGTGGTTAAGGAGCATCCAGTCTTCAAACGTGAAGGCCAGGATATCTATATCGAAGTGCCGATCTCAGCCGTTGATGCGACACTCGGAACGAGTCTGAAAGTTCCGACGGTCCATGGGGATGTGGATCTCAACATTCCAGGAGGAACTCAGCCAGGTCAGCGTTTCCGCTTGAAAGGTCAGGGTGTGCCTTATGGCAAATCCAGTGGTGACCAGTACGTCGATGTGAAAATCGAAATTCCGAAGAAGGTCAGCGACAAGGAACGCGAGTTATATGAACAGCTGCGCGATCACAGCAATCGTGCTGAAGAAGATACTCCATTTGAACGATTCAAGAAGTTCTTCTCCGGCAAGTAAAGCAAATGAACAAAGATTATAACTGGCCATACAGACTGGACAGACAATCTTAAACTATCGTCCTGTCCCGCAAGGTGAATCCGATTCGGGGACAGGACTTTTTTGAAGAAAAAACGGTCATATTTTAAGGAATTCGGACCGAAATAGACAACAATAAAAACAGGCAAACATGCCTTAACGATAAATGATTTGGAAAGGAGCGATGACATATGGCAGATAACAGAAGACTTTATTCGATTTTGGGCGTCAATCCTGATGCCGATGATAAAGAGATCAAAAAGGCATATCGCAAACTCGCCAGAAAATATCACCCAGATGTCAACAAAGACAAAGGGGCAGAAGAAAAATTCAAAGAGATTAACATGGCAAACGAGGTTCTTTCCAATCCAGAACGCCGTGCACAATACGATAAGTATGGGGAAATTGCGTTAGACCCGAATTTTAACGAAGATCTTTACAACCAGCAGGCGCACTTTACAGGATTTAACGGAGGTGGCTTTGATGGCAGCGGATTTGATTTCTCCGACCTCTTTGGACAAGGATCACAGGGCTTTGGTGGCTATCGCTCTGGCAACGGCGGTTTTAATTTTGAAGATTTGTTCAATCAGCAAAACAACCGCCCGCGCAAAGGATCAGACCGCAATGCCTCCGTCACCATTGACTTTATGGATGCAGCAAAAGGCGGCAAGAAAACATTCAGCTTCAATGTTCCGCAGCCAGATGGTTCAGTGAAGCCGTTGACTCTTGAAGTCAAAATTCCGGCGGGCATCCGTGAAGGCCAGAAAATCCGGATCGGCGGGAAAGGCGAACCGGGATGGAACGGCGGACCGGCAGGCGATTTGTATCTCGAGGTCAAAATCCGTCCGGATCAGACATTCAGTCGGGATGGTATGAATATTGAAGTGGAAGTCAGTGTCGACTGCACGGTTGCGGCGCTAGGCGGAACCATTGATGTGCCGACACTCGATGGCATAGTGGAAATGAAAGTGCCGGCAGGCATCCAGTCCGGTCAGAAACTGCGTCTGAAAGGCAAAGGAATCACGAATTCTAAAGGAACGGGCGATGAATTTGCGAAAATCCGCATTACTGTTCCGAAAGATCTGACGGATCAGGAAAAAGCTTTATTTGAACAGCTTCGCCAGCTGCGTGCATAAGCAAATCTTTGACGACAAAGCATACGGACAAAAGCTTTGTCGTTTTTTTTGATGAAACAGTCAAATTATCAGAGAGGACCGGTTCAATCGAGCTTTATAAGATGAATATGCATTTCGACTCTGTATAATGACAAATGTGAGGTAAAAACCATGGATGAAAACAAAAATCTGAATCCGGAAGATTCATTAGACGAAAATACAGAACAGACCAATGATACGCCGCAGGAAATCGAAGTGGACAGTGTAGAAACAGAAGAGATCGAAGAATTGAAAAACACCGAACAGACAGCAGAGGCCATCGAAACACCTGAAGTTGAAGTGGAAATGGTGGATGAAAACGAGCAGCCTGCTGCTTCGGATGCTGCTTTGCCGGTCATCGATGCCGATATCACCACCATTGAAGAGTATGACATTGAAGATGACGAATTGAAGGAGAAGAAAGCTAAGCTTGATGCGCAAATTCAGGATGTCCTGAAAAAATACAAGCTGACAATGGGACTTTTAATTGCATGCATCGCCGCTTATCTCGTTTTCCTGTTTTTGGTTAAAGAGACCTGGAGCACTTACGTCGTTTTAGGCATTTGCGTCATCATGATCATTCTTGCCATCTATAACACCCGTTTATCCCGTCAGATCCAGAGACTTGCGGCAGAAAAACAGCGCCTTGGCGGATCGCAGTGTTCGCCAGCAGCCGGTTCAAGAGTCGGACAGATTGATGACCAGCTCGAAATGATGGAAAATGCGCAGTCCCTCAATGATCTGCCTCGTCAGTATACAGTGCTTGATGATGTGCAGTTTGAAGATGGCGAGGTGGCGCAGAATATCGTCGTTTCCCCTTATGGCGTTGCGGTTGTCGGCAGTGATGCCCTTCGCCAAGATGTCGCAAGCGTTCTTTTGGAATGTGGGATAGAAAATCCGAATGAAATCCTGTTTTTCTACAATCCGGATCAGGAAATCAGCGCACTTGCCCAGCAAATTCTGCAAGTCAATGTAATCTGTCTTGATGAAAGGAAGATTATGGATATCCTGCTCAAACTGACCGGAATCCGCAAATAGAAACAGATCCATACAAAGATCAGAAATGACGGAAGTAATCCGAAAGGAAAGCTTCCGCTTTTTTTATGGAAGCAGAGGATGAACGCCGTATTGAATGAGACATGGTAATCTGAATGGTGTCAAAAGCAGAAGAAACATAAAGACACGGGGAGAGAACAGAAAATGAAAATCGAAATTTATCACGGATTTCCTGACGCATCGAAAATGATCCGGCAGAAGGTTTTTGTTGAAGAACAGGGATTTCAAAATGAGTTTGATGAAATTGATTCATTTGCGACTCATTTTGTTTTGGTTGACGAAAATCACAGCGCGCTTGGAACGTGCCGTGTGTTTTGGGATGAGGCGATGAACAGCTATCTTTTAGGCCGCTTGGCGCTCGTTAAAGAAGCGAGAGGAAAAAAGCTTGGATCTCTTATGGTTGGTGAAGCTTTGGAGTTTGTCCGCAAACAGGGAGGTCATCAAGCTTTGTTGCATGCTCAATGCCGGGCTAGCGCTTTTTATACTGGGCTAGGGTTTGAAGCATATGGCGCGATTGAGGAGGATGAAGGCGTGCCGCATATCTGGATGAAAAAAGAACTTTGATTGACGATGCGATTCTTCTGATCGCTTTCGCATTTTTTCGCAGATCAATAGCAATGTCATTAAGTTAAGCTTTTTAGTAATTTGGTCTCTATAGGTCGAAAAAAAC
>JBJEFF010000121.1:0-8539 GCA_051873775.1 Allobaculum sp.
GCCCGGCATTGACAATATGTCGGTCAAGGATGCCGGAGAATATGTGCAGAAACATATCGAAGAAATCCGCAAACAGGTGGAAGAACGGAAGTACAGACCCATACCCGTTAAGCGGGTATGGATTCCAAAAGATGATGGCAGTAAAAGAGGACTGGGTATCCCTGCGGCAAAAGACCGGATCATTCTACAGATGATCACGCAAGTTATTGAACCGCTGTACGAACCAGACTTCAGTGATAACTCCTTTGGTTTTCGACCCAACCGAAGCTGTCACGATGCCATTAAACGAGCCATCCATTATCTGAATGACGGCTACATCTGGATCGTAGATATAGATCTTCAGAAATTCTTTGACACTGTTCCACAGGATCGAATGATCAGCAAACTGCTTCAAAGAGTGAAGAGCGGCGAAATCGTTTCGCTGATCCGAACCTTCCTAAGAAGCGGGGTAATGAATCAGGATACATTTGAAGAAACAGAATTGGGACTGCAACAAGGTTCACCGCTGTCGCCGTTACTTGCGAATATTTATTTGAACGAACTGGACGAAGAACTGTCGAAACGTGGTCTGCGAAGCACTAGATACGCAGACGACCTGCTCGTGTATGTGAAATCAGAAAAAGCCGCTAACCGTGTGATGGAGTCATTAACGAAATTCATCGAAAAGAAGATGAAACTTAAAGTGAATATGACGAAATCAAAGGTCTGTCAGGCAGATGACGATCTCAAATATCTGGGGATGACGTTCAAACGCAAAGATGGGCGGTGGTTCGTGAGACCTCACGAGAAATCCTATAAGAAGCTGATGGCAACTCTGAGACAACTCACCAGCCGCAAATGGTCTATATCACTGGCACTCAGACTGGAAAAGATCGCACAGGCAATCCAAGGATGGTGTGGATACTTCCGGATCGGTCGTCTCTTCAAAACAAGAATCCGAGTCATTGATGCATTCTTGCGGCGAAGAATACGATGCGTCATGTGGAAACAATGGAAAACGATTCGCAAAAGAGAAACCAAACTCATGGAACTCGGATGCGACAAGAAAAAGGCGCACAGTTATGCATGCGCCCGACAAGGGTACATGCGCTGTGCGTCCACATTCCTCAATAAATATATAACGAATAAAGTCCTGACTCAACTGGGGTTGGTTGACATTGAATACGTATTTAGTGTCGCCAGAGCAAAATTCCTGAAATTGAATTGGCCCAAACTCACAGATGAGCAGATCGGAGAGTTAATTTGAACCGCCCTGTACGGATCCGTACGCAGGGTGGTGTGAGAGGTCAGCTAATTACTTGCCTACTCGATTACCAAGCCGCTTCGCGGCTTTCGCTACTCTGATGTTTTTACAAGTTTTAAGATTTTCTCTGTATGGAGATAACTTGTTCATCTCCATACAGATTCTCTATTCATCCATTGCATTCCATAGTATTCTGGCCCTCGGAAATAGTGCGATGTTTTGAGGGATCTTATTTTGGCGCATCCACGATCGGCTTTTTCAGTGTCCAGCATACCTAGGGATCCAACTTAAGTGTTCATCCTCACATTCACACCGTCTTATACGGAGTCGGACTCGATGACAATAATAATCTGGTTTATCCCCAGTATCAGCGTGTTCCCCATACAAAGGGGAAACGCAAGAAGAAGAAAGACTTTCTGTTTCCGGTAAAGAAGCTCACCAAACTTTACAAGGATATTCTGTTCAAAAGTCTGAGCGAACTTTATGAATATACAGGTTCACCATGGCTGGATGATCTCAACGCTGCTAAGCGCATGCGCTGGCAGGTTCAGATCTGTAATCCACTGTTCAAACCGGATACAGTCATTGAATATCTGGGTCGGTATGTGAACCGGACTGCCATTTCGAATAGCCGAATCAAGAGCTATGATGGAGAATTTGTCGAATTTACATACAAGGACTATAAGGAGAACTCCAAAATCAAGACCATGAAATTAAAAGATACGGAGTTCCTTGCCCGTTTTGTCCGACATATCCCACCTGCTCATTTCACCCGAATCCGCCACTACGGATTTCTTGGAAATTCAGCGAAAGAGAAGCTTGCCCGAGTCAAGGAACTCACAGGGAGTCCGGACATCGTCTGTGAGCGCACAACCGATGAGATTCTCAGAGAGAAACGAGGAGAAAACTACTTACTGTGCAAGAAATGTCAGGGAGAAACCGTCGTTGAACACGAAGAACATAAACCATGGTGGACCAGAGAATTCATCGTCAGAAGACTCGGAGAACTGAAAGAAAACAGACAGAATCATCCCTTTTTGACCGCAAAAAGAGGTGTACAAATAGTATCCGAAAAAGACTGAAATTGGCGTTCGTGGGGGTAGTCTACCCTTTTGAAGGTTACTTGATTTACATATAATTTCTAATGAATTATATCAATTGATTTCAAACCAGACTGATTCTAAAATCAATACACATTCAAACAGCCTCAGGAACCATAATATTTCAATTCAAAGGATACGGTTACTCACTTTATTACATAGGGGAGAGTGAATAGACGGGGCTGGTAGTGGCCGCGGAGCAGCTCGATACAAAGGCCGACAGCGCCCGCTCTTACAAATAACGCAGGGATTCAAACTAAGAATCCCAGCGTATTTTTTTCGTTTTATTCACTCGCTGTCTTATGTAATTGGATTCGTTCTATTGATTCGCTTTATTTATTCAACTTGTTTTTAGGCGGACAGCAGCTTTCACGGTTGATGATCTGATAAGGGACCAGAGTACGGGAAGCCATTAAACCCGGATTTTCGAGATGGTTCAGAGCCTGACTGGCTGCTTCAACACCAAGCTGAATGGCATTGACGTCAATCGAGCTGATGACCGGGGAAGTAATCTTGGAGAAAATCGAGTTATTGAAAGACATAATCGACAGATCCTCCGGAATCGCAAGACCGTTTTCGGCGCAGACCTGACGGACAACCACCGCAAAAATATCATCGCTGACCACGACAGCAGTCGGTAAATCCGGATTGTGCGCATTCAGCAGTTTACGGATTTCATCAATTCCTTCTTCATCGCCCTGTTCAGCTTCGATCGAAAGTTCGGGGATGTTCGGCAGGTTGTGTTCGCTTAAATACATGCGGTAGCCGCGTCTTCTTGCGGCAGAGAACAGTTCAGTGGAAGGCGCTCCGATAAATGCGATTTTCTCATGACCGAGGTGGGCAAGATGGGCAGTCGCATCATAACCAGCCTGGATATTATCGTTATCAACGCAGACCGTTTCCGCTTTATGCGTTGCCGGCTGACCGATCTGAACGTAGTCAATGCCCTGGTCATACAGATACTGAATAACCGGATCGTTTTTGCGGGCAAACAAAGCAATAAAGGAGCAGGAAAAATCTGCTTTTTCCATTTCCTTTATCGCCTTAATGATCTCCTGATCATCCTTACCGGTGATGGTCACACTCAGACAGTGACGCATATTCGCAAACTGGCTGATGCCGCGAATCACTTCAAGAAAGAAAGGATTCTCATATGAGGAGTGATCCGAAGGAGGCAGAATGACACCGAGAATTGAAATGCTTTTCTGCTGCTCAACCGGTTCGGCTGCAGCTGGCGGTTCATAACCGAGTTCAGCCATGGCTTTGCGGACACGGTCCTGAGTCCGTTTGGAAATGGAGGAACTGTTGCGGATCGTTCTGGAAACAGTGGAAGGTGAAACCTGCGCTAAAGCAGCGACATCACGAATGGTAACAGGCATATGAATTCTCCTTATTTCTGTAACTGTATCAGGTAAATAAACCGGTATTAATCCATATATGAATAGGTGTGGAAATATTTGGAAGATAAAAATATTAGGACAGGATACCGGTGAATGATCTGTCCGGATCAAAGAAAAGCAGACATGAAATGAGGAGCGCAAAACGTGCAGAATAAAGTCCGCTTTTTAGAAATCCGAAACACAATGAATCAGAAAAACTTTGCATCTATATGCAACAGAATAGCGCAACAAAACTGCTTTTTGGATAGTTTTTCATGAATTTGTTTAAAAAAACTGATTGTTTTTCCAATTGTCCGGAAGGAGGATACAGAGATTAAAAAAGATCAGATTCCGTCTGTGCAACAAGGCAGGCAAACGAATCAGAAGAGAAGGAAAGTCAGGTACCAAGATCTCATACAAATCCTCATGCTCATAATCAGGTAAGCGATGTAAGAAAAATAAATACAGAAAAAGAAAAGATGAGGAATTTCCGGGTTGTGCCGTGCTGGCACAGTCTAAAATTCCTCATCAGAATGGCTTGAGCAGAAACTAAGTCCTGTCCTGTCTGTACAGGAAAGTCAGTATTTAAAGACCGCTGGAATAAAGCTGTTCATGTTTCAGTGCTGTGAACAGAGAAAGGATAGAACTCAGTAGTTAATGAAGGGAATATCCTTCTAATTCGGCATACCAGCCGATCCCTTCAGAACGCCATCCCTGTTTTTCGAGCAGATCTGCTTCGGCTTTCGAAGTGGTATACATATGACTTCCGGCATCCTGCGCATTCGGATTAAACAGACGGTAAACCGGTGCTGTTTCATTAGAATCAGAGTGGAAACCGATACCTTCATCATGCCAGCCAGCATCGATCAGATAATCTCTTTCTACTGTCTCTCTGGTGTAATGGTGTTCCCCGGAATTTGGATTATACAGGCGGTAAACTTCCTGTCCGATTAATGGTGCGACCCATCCGCTTCCTTCATCATTCCAGCCCGCCTGATGTAAAACCTCTTTTTCATGCCCATCCTGAGTATAGAAGTGTTCACCGCTGTTCACATTATAGAGCCGGTACAGCGATGCGTTCGGGTGGGAATAGGTTGGATAAACAGGAGCTAATGTTTCATCCTGATTCAGGTCGTCCGCATCAACTTTTAAGGCAGTATTCGGTACAGTTCCGGTAGCAGTATGCTGGACATAAATCCGGTAATCTCCGGGTTTGTTTTCCAGATCCTTTAGCCATTTCGGTTCTCCTTCGGCATTGGAGAACCATTCGCTGTCTCTGGAAACGTTGAGGACAAATACAATTCTGTTTCCGGCATAGACAGGGAAATAATAAAAATTCTTTGTGGTAAAGCTGCCGTCTGTTTCTTTTTCGTAGAGCGAGAAGCCATTTCCTAAGGTCAGCCCCGAAATGCCTTTTGATTTTTCTTCAGGCGTCAGATTCTGGCTGTATGAAGAATAGTATTCTTCCATAGCATAGCGGGCATAGGCTTTCGCTTCCTTTGGAATTTCCTCTGTCACAATATGTACTTTGTCTGTATCTGTTTGGGCATGTGCAGGGAGTGGTACCTGAGCAATCAGAGAGAAAGAAAGAACTGTGGCAAGAGCGTTATGAATCTTTTTCATGGTAAAACCTCCTTTCAAAATGATTGAGTTTAAATCGTTTCATCAAATTCCTGAACATAGTCGTGAACGGTCAATCGGATATTTAAGTCTGGAATGGAAAAGTATATCTAATAAAGAATTATTATTAAAATTCATAATTCAATATATTATATAAAACACGTTTCTAATTTATATTTAAATGGTAACATGCAAAAAAACATTAACAATCTATTTCTATGATTTTTGCGAATATTCGAAAAAATGAAGCCGAACAGAAAAGGATGAAATCTCGCAGCTGCTGTGAGAGTTTGAAAAATAAATGATGAGAAAAGATTAAAGAGAAGAACGGAAATGGCTTCTGTCTTAGAAAGGCTTGAGAAAACAAAAACTCTATCTGCTTCGGGTAGGAGGGCAGATAGAGAAGAAAGTGACGGATGAGAAACGGAATGGTTCTAGTATTCCTTGTACAGACGTCGGAGTTCATCCTGTGTGCAGTGACTGCTTAAGCCAAGCAGTAGCAAAATCCGCGCTTTATGGGCAGAAAGACGGTGAGCGGGAATCGTTTGACTCTCCGGATCAAAGATTGGAGAGTCAAATGCGGCGCCTTCAAGCAGACGGCTCGCCCGCACGATTGTACAGGGACCGTCATAGTTCATGAGGATATCCTTAATTGCGCTTGAATAGTTTCCGGCACCTGTACCCGCAAGAATTACACCATCATAATGATTGAGCATGTATTTCAGAAGTTCAGGATCGCTGTTCAGATGAACATAATAAATTTCAACTTTTTTGTCCAATGGATGTTTTTCGTGCGCAAAGCGCGAGTAATGCGTGTGACGACGATAGGGACGGTGAATTAAAAATACCTGATCATCCTGCATGTAGCCGACAGGACCCGGATCCGCCACTTCAAAGGCATCGGTTTTAATGGAATTGATTTTTGTTAAATCGCGTCCGGAATAGATGGTGTCACCGATTACGACAAGAACACCAAGATCTGCTGCATTGGGATTAGCCGCAAGAGCGACCGACTGGTATAGGTTCATCGGACCATCTGCACTTGTTGCGGTTGCAGGACGCATGGCACCGGTCATGACAACTGGTTTATGGACATTGAGCGTCAGGTTGAGGAAGAACGAAGTTTCTTCAAGAGTATCGGTTCCGTGAGTGATGACAATCCCATCGACCGTATCGTCTTTTTCAATCTCTTCCACGAAATCCCGAAGCTGGATGAGATCCTCATGTGTAATGTCATTTGAATCTTTTGAACAGAAAGGATGAACCTGCAGATTGGCGAGTTCATTGATCTGCGGAATCGTTTCAAGAATGGACATGACGGAGAGTGTTCCTGCCTGATAATGAGCAGAAGCGCCAATTCTGCCGGAACCGGCAATCGTTCCGCCGGTAGCGACGATGGCGATGGTCTTTTTTTGAGGATCCGTCCGGAGTAAATCGGCGTTTTCCGAAGAAGTGTGAAGGGAATCAGTAAAAGTAGAGGTCATAATTATCCTTTCATATCTCTATATAAATATCCGAGCATGCCATATCTGTATGAGAAGAAAAGACATTTTCGGTTTTGTGTACTCTGATGTAAAGCGAAACTATCATAATCCAGAACGTAAGACAAAATAAAGACAGAAGAATATTTTTTGGGCAAATATTATATAACATCTGTTATATAATAAGAATTATAAAAAGACCCAATAAAAAAGAGGAAACATGCCACCGAAACCAAGAATTACAGAAGAAATGATTGTGGAAGCCGGACTGGAAATTGTCCGGGAAGCGGGCTTTGAAACGATTAATGCACGGGCAGTTGCCGCAAAGCTGAACTGTTCAACACAACCCGTGATGTATCATTTTGAGACGATCGAAGAACTGAAGCATGCTGTCTATGGCCGGGCAGATGAGTACCACACCTCATGTTTAATGAATATTGAGGGGGATCGTGACGTCATGATGAGAATCGGATTAAACTATCTAGGCTTTGCGGTACATGAACCGAATCTGTTCCGTTTCCTGTTTCAGTCCGGATATGCGAAAGGGAACAGTTTTCCTGAAATGATCGATGCCCCGGAACTATTGCCTGTACTGGAAGCAATGAGACAGGAAATGAATATTGATCTAAAGCAGGTCAAACAGGTCTTTTTCGTCCTCGCACTATTCGTTCACGGTTATGCGAGCATGATTGCCAATAACGGGCTGGAGTATGACGAAAAAACCGTCCAGACTCAGCTTGAACAGGTTTATAAAGGTGCCCTGTGGGCAGCAATGGAGAATGAAAATGAAAAATGAACAGAGTCTTAACCGGAAAACACAGATGACCATACTGACAGGAATTCTGCTGATGACTGCTTTTACAGCGACAAAAATTCATCCGTCTTCAACGCTTGCCCAGTATTCGGTCTTCATCGGTATTGCCTTTTTCTTTATTACGGAAGCCGTATCCAAAACAAAGAGAGCAGATTCCGGCTTGCGGTTTCAGGGGCTGTTAAGCGAGATCACAAAACCGGGCGTCCTTTTGTGGATGTTACTCCCGGTGATCAGCGGTATTCTGACCTTAGCCGCCGGTTCGATCCTATTTGGTGATGCATTTGTCGGACACCTTCTGAGCCGTACCGGTTCAATTATATCTTTTGATCAGAGTGCTTTGCTGGTTTTGCAGCTTGTCCTTGGTGCTTTCGGAGAGGAAATCGCATACCGAGGCTTCTTTTTCGGGAAAGGTAAGCAGCTGATGCCGGTATGGCTTTGTGCAGTCTTTTCTTCCGTATGTTTTGCGATGGGACATTTAACGACCGGTGCGCCGGGACTTGTTTTCTTTGATGTTGCGACGGTTTTTATTGACAGCATGCTGTTCTGGGTGGTTTATCAGAAGACCGGAAACTGTGTTGTAAGCACTCTTTCGCATTTCCTGGCGAATTTCGTGTCGATTCTGCTTGTTATCTTATTTTTCTAAAAACAAATAGCAGTCTGCTTAGGGAAGTATCAGCCTGATCGGGATATTTTCTTGCCTTTTTCTGTCTGCCGTGGTTTAATACTTTCGCGCGGGCGTGGTGAAACTGGCAGACACGCTAGACTTAGGATCTAGTGCTTACGCGTGCAGGTTCGAGTCCTGTCGCCCGCACCACTTGCATGATACGGTCATTCCGAAAGGGATGACTTTTTTTAGTGTGCCCGGCGAGGCATACACCTAGGTGGTGCAAGTCCACTCTGGG
>JBJEFF010000122.1:0-8538 GCA_051873775.1 Allobaculum sp.
TAACATAGCTAGATCAGACGGAGGTCAAAAGCCCGTCATTTTTTTAATGGTTACGTTTTATCTTCTTTTGATGCCACTTTTGTCCTGCCTGATTCAGAATTCCAGTTTATATACGGAAGAAAAAAGCCTGCTTTGGGGGCAGGCTGAAAGAGCTGGGGGTTGTGGAGTGTATGAGGAAGATTCAAAGAGAACATTTCAGGAAATATTTTTCCGGAAATGATGCGATTTTATCATAAGTCCAGCTCTTTTACGAAGGAAAACGATTATTCAGAGTTAAGAGATTCCAATGCCGGATTATGCCTGGACTTCAGAGTTCAGTTCCACCGCTCTGGCATCCTTTTCGCTCTGGGCAAGCCATTTTTTAAGTTCTTCATCCGTGGCAAGAACGTAGTGGCTGCCTTCGACAAGCTGGCGTGTGCCTTTGGTGTAGTCGACGCCTTCCGCTTTCATATCATAGGAAAGGGAAACACGTTTCTTTTCGACGATCGGGTTCGGTTCCGGAATTGCGGAAAGCAGGGATCTTGTATACGGATGAATCGGATGAGAGAAGATTTCTTCTGTCGTTCCGCTTTCTACAAGATGTCCTAAATGCATGACCCCGATACGGTCAGAAATATATTTGACCATGGATAAGTCATGGGCAATGAAGAGGAGCGCCGTATTCGTCTGCTTCTGGATTTTTTTCATCAGGTTGACGACCTGCGCCTGAATGGATACGTCCAGAGCGGAGATCGCTTCATCGGCGATGATCAGTTTCGGGTTCATGATCAGAGCACGGGCAATACCGATACGCTGACGCTGACCACCGGAGAACTGGTGCGGATAACGGTTGGCATGTTCTTTGGACAGGCCGACAAGTTCAAGGATATCGTAGACTTTCTGTGCTCTTTCCTCGCGTGTGTTATAGAGATGATGGATATCAAGACCTTCGGCGATGATGTCCATGACTTTTTCACGCGGGTTGAGGCAGGCCATCGGATCCTGGAAAATCATCTGCATGTTGGTATGCAGGAAACGTTCATCTTCACGGCTCATCTTACCGGAGATATCGCGTCCGCAGAACTTAATCGTTCCTTCCGTCGGATGATAAAGGCGGATGACGGAGCGGCCGGTTGTGGATTTACCGGAACCGGATTCGCCTACAAGTCCGTAGGTTTCTCCTTCGTCAATATAGAAGTTGATGCCATCAACGGCTTTGACTGTGAATTTACGGGAAACTTTAAAGTACTGTTTCAGGTTCGTGACTTCGAGTAAGTGTTCAGCCATCGATCTTCGCCTCCTTCTTCATACGGTCGATTCTTTCTTTTAATTCATGCGGCATTTCAACTTTCGGTGCCATGTCGGCTAAAAGCCATGTAGCCGCATAGTGGGTATCGGAAATCTTGAACATCGGCGGGGCAACTTTTTCGTCGATCTTCAGCGCAAACTGGTTACGAGGCGCAAATGCATCACCTTTGACTTCGTAAAGCAGGTTTGGCGGGGTTCCCGGAATGGTGTACAGCTCATCGCTGTGGGTATCCATATCCGGCATGGAAGCAAGCAGGCCCCATGTGTACGGATGTTTCGGATTGTAGAAGATATCGTTAACGGTACCTTTTTCAATGATGCGTCCGGCATACATAACGTTGACATAGTCGGCAACTTTTGCGACCACTCCTAAGTCGTGAGTGATATAAATAACGGATAAGTCTTTTTTCTGCTGGATTTCCTTGATCAGTTCGAGGATTTTCGCCTGAATGGTTACGTCAAGGGCGGTTGTCGGTTCATCGCAGATCAGTACGTCCGGGTCGCAGGAGAGGGCAATGGCGATTACGACACGCTGTCTCATACCACCGGATAACTGGTGCGGATAGTTTTTCATTCGTTTCTTGGCATCGGTAATTCCAACGAGTTTTAACAGTTCCACAGCACGGTTGTAGGCCTGTTCTTTTGGCATGTGGTAATGGTAGCGCATGGCTTCCATTACCTGCTTACCGATCGTCATCGTCGGGTCAAGAGAAGTCAGAGGATCCTGAAACACCATCGCAATACGACGACCGCGGATTTCCGACTGAATGAATTTCGGAGTGGATTTTACGATATCGACGGTCCGTTTTTCTTCCGGTTTTGCGAAGCCTTCCGGAACACGGCCATTATACTCATCCTGAAGAATCTTGATTCTTTCCGGAGAGAAGTCGTAGTAGGTATATTCAATGGAACCATCAAGGATTTTACCGTTGCCGGCAAGAATACCCATGACAGCTTTTGTGGTAACAGATTTACCGGAACCGGATTCACCTACGATGGCGATGGTTTCGCCCTGATGGAGATCAAGGTCTACACCGCGCACGGCATTGACTGTTCCGTTATCGGTCGTAAAGGCGATATCGAGGTTTCGGATTTTTAAAATACGTTCTTTTTCCTGCATGCTCTACATCTCCTTCATTTTCGGGTCAAAGGCATCACGTAATCCGTCAGCAAGTAAGTTGAAGGATAACATCAGGATACCGAGGACAATTACCGGGATGACAACCTGGTAAGGGGTAACGAGGATTGTCTTGAATCCGTCGTTGATTAAGGAACCAAGGGAAGCCTGCGGAGCAGGGATACCTAAGCCGACCATGGCAAGGAATGCTTCATAGAAGATCGCATTCGGGATGGAGAACATGGCCATGATGATGATCTGACCGAAGATATTCGGCAGAACTTTCTTGAAGATAATGAAGAATCCGCTCGCACCGAGTGTTTTGGAAGCGAGTATGAATTCTTCTTCTTTGATTTTTAAGACCTGAGCACGGGTAACACGCGCCATCCCGATCCATTCAGTCAGAATCAGCGCAACGATAATCGTATAGAGACCCGGTTTCATGATCAGCAACAGTAAAGTCAGGATAACGAGTGTCGGAATCGAGTTCACGATTTCCTGGAAACGCTGCATGATGGAATCCACCATACCGCCGAAGTAACCGGAAATCATACCGTAAAGAATACCGATGCAGACGTTGACGACTACGGCTGTAGCGGCAACGAACAGGGAAATACGGCAACCTTCCCAGCATCTTACCCATAAGTCACGGCCGAGAACGTCAGTACCGAAATAATGGAACGTATTGATAAACTCGCCTTCATAGGCGCGGATACCGCCCTGGCCGTTGAACCAGCCGATCCATTCAAGACCTGGAACACGCGGAGCCATGGACTGTTCCATCGTGTTGACCGCATCATAAGAATAATGCGAAACCATCGGGCAGACGATGGAAAGAATAATGAAGAATAAAATAATGCAGCCGCCGATCAGGGCGCCTTTGTTGGATTTAAAGCGGACCCAGACGTCGTGCATGAAGGTTGTTCCCGGAACCGCAGCTTCCGTGTCGAAACGTTCAGGGACATCAATCAGCTCAAAATCGTTATCAGCGATGTGATAGCCTTCAAGGAACTTGTCGAGCTGTTCCTGATTTGCGATTTCTTTTGCCATATTATTCTTCCCCCTTTCCAAGACGGATACGCGGGTCGATAATGCCGTACAGCACATCGATCACTAACATTACAACGATATATAAAGCGGAATATAGGAAGCTGATCGTCAGGATGACGTTGTAATCGCGGACTTCGATCGCTTTGACGAGCAGGGAACCAAGTCCCGGGATCGCACAGATTTTTTCGATAACCATGGATCCTGTCATCAGACCGACGATAATCGGACCTAAAACGGTGATTACCGGAATCAGGCAGTTACGGATGGCGTGCATCCAGATCAGACGGCGGCGGGAAATGCCTTTTGCTTCGGCAAGAAGAATGTATTCACTGCCAAGAACTTCGATCATTTCGGAGCGGGTGAAACGGGCTACGTTGGCGATTACACCAAGCGACATGGCAACCATCGGAATAATGGCTGACTTGACTGGTGCGGAGGCATTGTAGAGAACCGGCAGAACCGGAATTTCAACACCGAAGACGAGCAGTAACAGTAAGCAGAAGACGAAGGACGGAATCGAGACACCAATAACGGAAAGAATCGTCGCAAATGTATCCCAGAAATGGTTACGGTTTAAAGCCGCAACAATACCGAGGATTAATCCGAAGATTGTTCCGATGACGCAGGCACCGATACCTAAACCGAAAGAGATTCCGATACGAGGTCCGACTAAAGAGGATACTGGCATGTTTCTCTGAATGGCGTAGGAAATACCGAAGTCGCCTTTAAGCATGTTCTGTACATAGATTAAGAACTGAGTGATGACTGGCTTATCCAGTCCGTATGCTGCATAGATCTGCGCTTTCTGGGCTTCTGTCAGTTTTTCATCGTTGAACGGAGTACCCGGCATGAGCTTGAGCATCATAAAGAGCACAAACACAATGACGAGTAACGTAACGATGGAAATCAGCAACCGTCGCAGAATGTAGCGAATAGTTGATTTATCCATACTTATGTCCTTTCTGAAAAAAGCGGGTCTCCGCACTGGAGACCCGATTGAAATCAATGTGGATCTAAAATCACAAATTTTATCATAATTGAATAAGTCTTGCGAAAAGGTTAAATCGTTTTTTTAGCTTTAATTAGTCAGCTTTCTGCAGATTTTTGTAGATGTAAGGAACACCGAAGGAGTGGGATTCGATACCAGTTACTTTGGAGTTCACTAAGCTAGCACCGCCAACCTGGAAGATACCAACAACCGGAGAATCATCCATCAGCAGTTTTTCTGCTTCATGTAATTTTTCCCAGCGTTCTTCAGCAGTAGGAGCATTTGCAGCTTCAGTCATCAGAGCGTCGTATTCAGGGTTGGAGTAGTCACCATAGTTGTAGCTGTTACCTGTCAGCATTAAGTTCAGGTAAGTTGTCGGGTCAGCGTAGTCCGGACCCCAGCGGGTTAATACGATATCGAAGTCACGCTGTTTCTGTAATTCGATACGGTTTTCTTTTTCCTGGCTGACCATTTCAATTGTCAGACCCGGTAACTGCTGTAATTCAGACTGAATGAATTCAGCGGCTGGTTTAGCAGGATCGGATGGTTCGTAGAGCAGACGCAGGGAAACACTTTCGCCTTCCTTGCCTAATTCTTTCAGACCTTTTTCCCAGTATTCAGTAGCTTTTTTCAGAGCTTCGTCACCGGTTTCTGTGTAGAATTTTTCAGCACCGTCGCTGTAGTCTTTTCCGTCAGGACCAGCTGCGAAGGATTCAGGTACGAATCCGCCGATTGCGATGGAACCGTCTTTCAGGACGTTTTCAACTAAGTCTGTACGGTCGATTACAGTACCAAGAGCTTTACGGATGTTTTCGTTGTCAAGCAGTTCGTTTGCATAGTTGAACTGGAGGTACCATAAGTAACCTTCAAGATAAGAAGTATAGTTTTCAGAATCTTTGTATTTATCAACAAGTGTGGAATTCAGTTTTGTAAAGTCTGTATTTCCGCTTTCGAAATCAAGAGCACTTGTGGAAGCTTCAGCAACGATTCTTACGTCGATACCGTCAACTTTTACGTTTTCAGCATCCCAGTAGTTGTCGTTCTTGTCTAAAGTCAGGCTTGAACCTTTTGTCCAGTCTCTTAATTTGTAAGGACCATTTGCGAGCAGTGCATCAGCAGTTAATGCATACTGATCACCCTGTTCTTCGAAGAATTTCTCGTTAATCGGGTAGAAAATCGGGAATGTCATCAGAGAAACGAAGTACGGGCATTTCTTGGACAGCTTGACTTCGAATGTCTTGTCATCAACAGCTTTGATGTCGAGTTCGCCGCCTTCACCGGCGATAATTTCATCTGCACCGGCTACACATGCACCATCCTGACCGAACAGGTATGCGTATTCAGCAGCAGGGTTGTTAACTGTTTCGTTCCAGGCAAAGACGAAATCGTCAGCGGTAACAGGGTCACCGTTATCCCACTGGGCATCACGCAGGTGGAATGTATAAGTCAGTTCATCATCGGAAACATCATAGGATTCAGCGATACCCGGAATCGGAGCACCTTCCTTATCCATTGTTTCAAGACCTTCAACAGTTGCGGCAATCATTTCAAAGGACATACCATCTGTCGCGTAGGTAGAGTCCATGGAAATTACGTCGTTTTCTTTTGCAAGGGTAACACGGTTACCAGTAGCAGCTGATGCAGTTGAAGATGCATCAGTAGAAGCTGTGCTACTTGTAGTCGGGCTTGAGCTGCTGCAAGCGGCAAGAGCTAATGCTAGTACACTTACAGTAGCTGTAGATAATAGCTTCTTCATAAATCTTCCTCCATAAAATTTATGCTTATTATAGTTTCTCTGAAAATAATTTCCAAAAGAATGAAAACAATTTTCACAAAAATGTGAAAATTTGCCAAGAAACCGTTTTCATCACAGCTAAAAATTGGGAAAACGCCCATATTTCTTACATTTTCGGACTGAAAAGTTTTTCAGAACATTCAGGCTCGAAGAAAAATGAATATATGACATAAAATCGTCCGATAAACAGACAGCAACCGGAAGGAAAATAAGAAAAAACCGCAGGTTTTTGACCTGCGGCTCAGATGATACCAGAAATTGTATAGCTTAATGTTCGATAAAGAGATGGATTGACTGGTCTCATCCATATAACAATTAGAAAAGAAAGAACAAAGAAATAGAACGCGAGTTAATGATTTACGACGGCTTGCGTTCTGTTCCTTGTCGGTATATTCAGTCTACGTCAAATCGATAGTTTTGGGTATGGAGATGCCTGAATATTCAGAAAATGTTTATAATTGGAAATCCTGATTTTTCCTAAAGGCATGGGAAATATGAACCATAATCAGCACAGGGATAAAAGAAGTCGCATAACGGGATAAAAAGATGTAAGACAGTTCCGGTACAGGACCGATATAATAAAACACATAACGGAAATAACCGGCAATAGCCGGTCGTAATAAAGGGGAAACGTTTTATGGCTTTTCGGACAACAGTACTCACCTGGTCCAAAGGGGATCTGATGGAAACCTACTGGAAGGTGTTTTTCAAACGGCAGAATGCGACAGCGGGATGGAAAATCGACCTGATGACGATTCTGCTTAACCGCTGGGCGCACCGTCATGGCGGCTATATCGGCAAAGGGGCGTATTTTGAAGGACGTCCGCGTCTGCCGCACGGGTTGCACGGGATATTTATCTCCCGCTACGCCCATATCGGCAGGGAATGCTGGATTTATCAGAATGTGACAATCGGAGAGGCAAACTCCAAAGCGCCGACGATTGGGGATCACGTATTAATCGGTGCAAATGCCTGTCTGATCGGCGATATTCATATCGGTGATGGAGCCCGCATCGGAGCAGGTGCGGTGGTCCGTCATGATGTTCCGGCCAACGCGACGGTGACGAGCGGAGAATGTCAGATGGTCCTGCATGATTCCTACCGTCCGTTTGATCTTGCCCTCGCGCTTGAAAAAGAAGAAGCAGAGGCGAAAAAACGGTAAGGAGTATAAACTTATCGTCTTACAGCCTAAAATAAAGACAAGCAGTTCAAGAAAGGAAAGCGAATCGATGATTCGCGGTTTACTTATATGAAATCAATTCCGATTACATCTCTTGAGGGATTTCAGATCGGCCAGGCTGAAGATTTAGAAAACGGGACTGGTGTCACGGTCATTATCTCTAAGGAAGGGGCAACGGGAGCAGTGGATGTCCGCGGCGGCGGACCGGCAACCCGTGAAACGGATCTGCTGGATCCGAAAAACATGGTTCAGAAAATCAATGCGGTGGTTCTCTCCGGAGGCAGCGCGTTTGGGCTGGAAAGCTCTAGCGGTGTCATGCGCTATTTAAGAGAACAGGGCGTGGGTTTTGGCATGAAGGATATTATTGTTCCGATTGTCTGCCAGGCTTCGCTGTTTGATCTCGGTGCAGGATCCTCTACCGCATATCCGGATCTTGAAATGGGCTATCTAGCCGCAAAGAACAGTGAACAGAATGTATTTGAATCCGGCTGTAAAGGTGCCGGAACCGGCGCAAGTGTCGGCAAGCTGCTGGGTTTTGAAAATGCGATGAAATCCGGAATCGGCTCTGCCGCATTCGAGATCGGCCCTCTGAAAGTCGGTGCCATTGCGGCAGTCAATGCGTGCGGCGATGTCTTTGAACCGGATTCGACCAATCGTCTGGCCGGAATTTATGTCAAGGCAACAGAAACGGAGATCAATACCGAAGAAGCAGCTTTGAATATGGCGACTCGGGCTATGGAAGGCATGAATACCACCATCTGCTGTGTCCTGACGAATGCCGATCTGGATCAGGCGATGCTGACCAAACTTGCCGGCATGTCACAGAACGCGCTTGCCCGCACAATCCGCCCGGTTCATACACCGAACGATGGCGATACGGTTTTTGCGATGACCACCAATAAGGTCCCGGCAGATCTGACTCTCGTATCGATCATGGCGGTAAAAGCTTTAAGTGCTGCGATTGTCGATGCCATAAAATCCGCTGAACCGATGTACGGACTGGAAAGCTGGTCTTCTCTTCACAAACAGTAAATTGCATCGAAAAAGAACTCTGATCGAGACTTCCAAAGTAAGCGTCAAAAAATCGGAGGGTATAAATAACGAATCCTCATCTGTATGCT
>JBJEFF010000123.1:0-8422 GCA_051873775.1 Allobaculum sp.
ACGGCGAATTATCCCACCAGAGAGTAGATGACTTACTCGTCGGAGCCCGTATTGACGAAAATGATAAAAAAGAAAATCCGCTCGATTTCACGCTCTGGAAAAAGACCGATGAAGGAATCCAGTGGGATTCTCCATGGGGCAAAGGTCGTCCGGGTTGGCACACCGAATGTGTAGTCATGATTCAGGATGTATTCAAGAAACCGCTGATTGATATTCACGGCGGCGGACTCGACCTGAAATTTCCTCATCACGAAAACGAAATGGCTCAGGCACGTCAGAACTCCGATTCCAAACTGGCGAATACCTGGGTTCATAACGGCATGATCAATGTCGGCAAGGACAAAGTCAAAATGTCCAAGTCTTTAGGTAACGTCATGCAGGCAAAAGACTTAATCGCTGAATACGGCGGACCGGCATGCCGCTGGATGATGGTGTCTACACACTACCGTGCTCCACTGACCATTTCCAATACTGTTCTGGAAAACGCTCAGAAAGAAGTAGGAAAAATTCAGAAACCGATGAGTCAGGCTTTATTCCAGCTCTGCCTCGCCGACAAGTATGATGAAAACTGCGCAAAAGATGAAGCGTCCTGGAAAACATTCATGGATGCGATGGAAGATGACCTCAATACACCGAATGCCATCTCCGCTCTGCAGTCCACCGTCAAGGAACTGAATCAGCTGTTAAGAAAACGCGAATTAGACTACGCCAAACTCAACCAGTTGTATGCTTCTATTGCCGGTATGCTGTACGTTCTCGGTATCGATTTAACGTTCAAACAGCCTTCTGAAGACGAAAAACAGCTCTACCGCAACTGGAAACAAGCTGTTGCCGAAAAAGACTTTACGACGGCGGATGAATGCCGTGCACAGCTGATGAAACTGGGTCTGATCTAATGGAAATTGTTATGGAAAACCCCGTCGTTCTCGCATGGATGGGGGATGCCATCTACAGCGTAAAAGCACGCAAGCACATTCTCGATCAGGGCACTCGCAAAGCCGAGCAGCTGCAGAAACACAATGCGAAAATCTGCAGCGCAAACGGTCAGGCCTTTGTGCTTGAAAAACTTTTAGAGCAAGGCTGTCTGAATGAAGACGAGGCGGAAATCGTCCGCCGCGGACGCAATGCCCATGTCAAAAGCGTAGCGAAGAATGCGGACCTGCAGACTTACTTAAAAGCGACTGCACTTGAAGCGCTGTTCGGCTATCTGTATCTGTATCATCATGAAGACCGCATGGAAGTCTTACTCGATAAATGTATGGAACTGGGGGATCAGCTATGATTGTATACGGCAAAAATGTCTTTGAAACACTCAAGGAAAACCCTCAGGAGATTCTCGATCTGTATATTCAGAACGGAGCACGCGATGCCCGCATCGAAAAGATTTTAAGCACTCTGCCGAAATCAATTCGTCTTAAAACCGTTTCGAAAAAAGAAATGGATAAAATGACGGACCATGGTGTTCATCAGGGAATCGCCGCCCGTGTTAAGGATATGGCACTGTTAAGCCTTGACGAACTGATGGAAAAAGCTGCCGCAAGCAGTGCACAGTCGGGACGTCTGCCCTTACTGATAGCTCTGGATGAAATTCAGGATCCGCATAATGTCGGCGCAATTCTACGTTCTGCGGATGCGGCGGGAGCTGATGGCCTGATTCTGTGCAAACATAAAGGTGCCGGGCTGACACCGGCAGCTGTGAAAACCTCTGCGGGGGCTGCCTACAGCGTTCCTGTGGCCAGTGTATCCAGTCTTGCTCAGGCATTAAAAAAACTCAAGGATGCCAGCTACTGGGTTGCAGGAAGTGACTTTGATGAAACGAGTGTCGACTACCGCAAAGGACTCTATGACCGGGCACTGGTTCTCGTCATCGGCAATGAAGGAAAAGGCATGTCAAAAAGCGTCAAGGATGCATGCGACTTTAAGGTTCATATCCCAATGTATGGACAGGTTCAGTCACTCAATGCCTCTGTTGCGGCGGGCATTCTGATGTACGAAATTCAGAATCAGCGAGATAATCTCAATCAGAAGTAAAGATATAGCGACCAGAATTCAAGAAGGTTTGAATATGGTTGGCAAAACAGAAAATGAAAAGAATGACCTGAAAAAAGAGTCAGTCAAAGCAGATGCCGGGATTGTGAATGAACTGATCTATCTCGCGCATATGCAGGATCAGGAAGCCATCGGCCTGCTGTTCAGGCAGTTTCGGCCGATAATCCGCATCGTCTACCACCGCTTCGGTCTGACACCGTCTTTACTCACGATGGATGACTGGGAGAATGAAGCGTATGAACTGATCGCTCTTCTTGTCGAACTGTACCGTGAGGATTCCAAAGCGGCTTTCGGAACGTGTCTGTACCGGTATCTTGAAAACCGGGCGCGTTCATTTAAAAGAGTGAAGGCGTATAAAAAGACCATTCCCGAGAAAATGATGGTTTCCATCGATGAAGTCATGGAAGATGGTTCGAAATTTGAATGGGAACGGTATGCGTACCATTACAGTATCCAGTTCGAACCGGAACTGATGGTCAGCGAGACTCTCGACAGTGTCTTAAACCAGCTCGATCCGTTAATGACCGAGAAAGAGATGAAGGTTCTCGATCTGATCCGCAACGGATACCGGCCAAGAGAAGTGGCACGCAAGCTTGCGATTACCCATCAGCAGGTGCACGGAATCGTGCGCAAGGCGGGCAAAAAATGGCGGGACATCGAACAGAAAACGTCTGCCATTCCGTAAGCTGAAAATTCCGATTCTACGAAAGGAATCGATTAATCGGATGATTTTTACTCCGCCCGGAATGCCGGATAGGGGGTTACATTGACTTGACAGTTAGACAATGTTATTCTTTTTACTTGCAAAGGAGGCCATGACATGGCTGATAAAATTACATTAGTTTGCACCGAGTGTTTTTCCCGGAACTACACAACGGAAAAAAACAAGAAAACGCAGACAGGGCGTCTTGAAATCAAGAAATTCTGCCCGAAATGCAACAAACATACTTTGCATAAAGAATCCAAATAAGAAATAAATTAGAAAAAGGTATATAAAATGGAAGATAACGATTTACTTCATACGCCGACGTTTGCCCCGAAAGCCGTTATTGCGGAACTGAAAAAAGTTCAGTGGCCGACGTTCAAAAACCTGATGTCCAGTTCTGCACTGGTCATTGTGTTCACGTTGTTGTTCGGATTTTACTTCTTCATCTGTGAAATTGCAGCTTCCGGACTCGTTAGCTGGATCCTTTCTCTGTAAGATTCGGTAATGCAAGGCAACAGGACAGACAATGCTTGAGGCGTTAGCTCTGTCCTTTTCTTTTGAATGAAAGATACTCTTATCCCGGATATGTTCGTGATATAGTCAATAAAGAGGCATAGTTCCTATCAATTGACAGACCGGAGCATCTTTAGCCGGTCACACCCGTGCGGGGACAATAGAGTGACATAATATAAGGAGGCACAGAATTATGAGCGAACAAGAAAATATTTGCTGGTACGTTGTCAATACTTATGCAGGCCAGGAAAACCGTGTAAAAGAAAATCTCGAAAAACGAATTAAAACAATGGGTCTGGAAGATTCTCTGTTCCAGGTCGTAGTTGCTGAAGAAACAGAAATCGAGTACAAGAACGGTAAGGAAATCCAGAAAACACATAACCTGTTCTCCGGTTATATCCTCGTTCAAATGCGTATGACTGACGAAGCATGGTACATCGTCCGTAATACACCGGGTGTCACCGGATTTATCGGATCTTCCGGTAAAGGTGCTAAACCATTCCCGGTTGCTCAGGAAGAAGTTGATGCCGTTTTAGCCCGTCTGAACAAACACAACAATACTCTCAACGTTGATTTCGTTCCGGGTGACCGTGTTGAAGTCATTTCCGGTACTTTAGAAGGCAACAAAGTGGAAGTTCTCTCCATCGATATGGAAACAAAAACCGCAAAAGTTTCCGTTTATATCCTTGGTAAGGAATCCAGCGTTGAAGTACCACTCGCTGACCTGAAAAAAGCTGAAGAATAAAACTATTTACACTGATCGAAAGCCGATCACCAGACCACGATGATCTGGAAATCGGCTTTTTTGCTGGAAACGGAAAGGGATATGCGAAACCTCTTTTTCCTGAACAGGCATTTAAAAAAGGTGATAAATCATACAATAAAATTAATCAGACTATTGCCGGCTTCCGGATTGAAAGTGATTCAGTGATCACATTGTAAAACGGATGCAGAAGACTCTGTAATAAGGAAGCCGTAGTAGAAAAAGAAAGCCGGAAAAGGGGAACAAACATGATGATTTATCAGGATGGTGTTGCGGGATTTATGAAAGATATGGAACTGGATCTGGTGATGCCAAGACTGAGAGAGGTCGCAGAACTGCTGATGACTCATAACATGAATCAATATGAAATCGATGAATGGCGATATGCATTACTGGTTCTGTATCGTCTGTTCAATGATGACAGGATTCCTCGGGATGCGCAGATTGCGTTCGGATTCAGCGTACCGCATACATCCAAACGGGTAGAGGTCATGCTTTCCGGTACGGATGAACAGGGTCAAGAACAGGTGATTTTGCTCGGACTGAAACTCTGGGAAAAAGTAGAAATGGTCGATAGTGAAAACAACACGATCCATTATATTGAGAACACGCAGTTCCATGCGCAGCCGCATCCAAGTTATCAGCTGTGGTCATACAAAGAGTTTATCCGAAAATATAACGGATATGTTAGTGATCGGAATGTGCAGCTGCATTCTTGTGTCTACCTGCCGGACTGCTCAGAAGAAGAGAGAGATAAGCTTCATGCAGAGGTGTATAAAGGAGTACTTCCGCTTGCGCCGGTCTTTACCTGCACAGAGACTCCCAAACTGCGACAGTTTATTCTGCAGTATCTGAGCCATGGTGAAGTCGGTGATACGTTAAAAAATATGGAATCCAGTGGTCTACTTCCTCTTGCTCTTGTTCCCGACGTTTTTACCGGTATGGTTGAGGGCAGTAATGGATATCTCCTGTTGGACTGGGAGAAAGAGTGCTTTGGGGATCTAAATTATTATGCAAGAAAGACCGATTATGAGGTCTTAAACCCTCAGTATGCGGTTGTTGTCAGAGGCGCGCCGCACACGGGCAAAACGACTCTTGCACTCAGTCTGCTCGTTAAACGGGCAAAAAAGGACAGAAAGTACTCTATGTGACCTGTAATGATCAGATGCATACAGCTCTGAGTCAATGTCTGAAAGAGGCAGAAATTCCCGATGGTCTCAGTACAGATATCGCAACACTGGCAGATCTTAAGGATGTATCCGCAGGTCAGTACAGCATCATATTAATCGATGATGCCCATCTTCTGAATAAAGGCTGCACTTCGGCTCAGGAAGTCAGAGACAGACTTCAGTACATTATGGATCTCTGTAATGGTTCGTTTTTCTTTTTTGATGAAGAACACGTTCAGCAGATGTCAAAACCCACTATCCCGGCGCTTATCAAAAGAATCGCATTAAAACCGGAAATCCGATTTGATAACTGGGATAAGATGTTTTATGAAACATTTATTCTGTCGGATGTATTTGACTAACACCTCTTCAGCAAGAACTTTCCGAATCCAATGCTGTTCTGGATGACTAGGTGACCATCCCGGTCAGTCCCGCCGTATATTCATAAGGAGATTTTGATGAAAAGCATATACAATAATCAGGCCTTTTTTGAGGAATACAGTAAGATGTCCCGCAGCAGTCAGGGACTCGAAGGTGCCGGTGAATGGTATCTGCTCGAACCGCTTTTTCCGGAATTGTCCCATAAGAGTGTTCTCGATCTTGGCTGCGGTTATGGCTGGCACTGTGCTTATGCCTCAAAAAAAGGCGCAAATCGAATTCTTGGAATTGATCTCAGTTCGAAAATGATTGAAGAAGCCCGAAAACGCAATAACGGGCAGGGAATTGAATACCGTGTATGCGGCATCGAAGAGTATGAGTATCCCGCTCAAACGTGGGACGTCGTGGTGTCGAATCTGGTTCTGCATTATATTGACGATCTTGATACGGTATTTAAAAAGGTCTATCAGACCTTAAAACCATCGGGAACGTTCCTGTTTAATATTGAACATCCTGTATTTACCGCAGGAGTGCATCAGGACTGGATTTACGATGAGAACGGAAAACCGCTTTATTGGCCAGTAGATAACTACTATATACCAGGGAAACGAAATACGCTGTTTCTGGGTTGTGAAATAGAAAAACAGCACCATACGTTAACACAGATTCTGATGGGATTGATTGAAAACTGCTTTGAAATTGAGGCTGTTGTGGAAGCCGGTCCGTCCGAGGAAATGATCGCTCTGCCGGGCATGAAGGATGAGCTGCGCCGCCCGATGATGCTACTGGTCAAAGCAAGGAAAAAATAGAAATTCGGAGGTTAGATTATGCCTTTTCAGATCATACGAAATGACATCACCAAGATGAAAGTCGATGCGATTGTCAATGCCGCAAACACCTCACTGCTTGGCGGAGGCGGAGTAGACGGATCTATACACCGGGCTGCCGGGCCTGCATTGCTTGAAGAATGCAGGAAGCTTGGCGGATGTAAAACAGGCAGTGCCAAAATTACAGGTGCCGGAAATCTTCCCTGTAAATACGTGATTCATGCCGTCGGCCCCCGCTGGCAGGGAGGAAATCATCATGAAAAAGAGAATCTGATTTCCTGCTATCAGACCGCTTTGAAACTCGCCAAAGAACATGACTGTCAGTCTGTCGCATTCCCGTTAATCTCTTCAGGAATTTACAGTTATCCCAAAGACCGGGCTTTAAAAGTAGCAGTCGATACGATCGGGGACTTCCTGTTAGAGAATGACATGCTGGTGTATCTGGTCGTATTTGATCAGAATTCTTTTCAGATCGGCAATAAGCTTTTCAAGGATATCGCACAATATATAGATGACCGGTATGCCGATGAACATCATGACCTCCGTTCAAGACGTTTTTTTGAAGAAGATTCTGAACCTGATATCGAGTTAAGTCAGGCTGTTTACTTTAACGATGCCATGCAGGCACCTATGCATTATGCATATCCCACCAGCGCAGCAATCTCCCTTGAAGATGCGCTGAATCATATGGATGAAAGCTTTTCGCAGATGCTTCTGCGCAAGATTGATGAATCGGGAATGAGTGATGCCGAGACGTATAAAAAGGCAAATATCGACCGCAAGCTCTTTTCCAAGATCCGCAAGGATCAGGGCTATAAACCAAGCAAGCCGACTGTTCTCGCCTTTGCGATTGCGCTGCAGCTGTCCTTGAACGAGACGAAAGAACTGCTCGAAAAAGCCGGATTTGCGCTGTCTCATTCGAATAAATTCGATATTATTATCGAATACTTCATTGAGCACGGTCAGTACAATATTTTTGAAATCAACGAAGCACTCTTTGCGTTCGATCAGAATCTGCTCGGCGCCTAAAATGTCGCCTGCGAGGCGACCAAACCAATTAGGGTATTTTCTAGAATGTGACTGTGAGAAGAGATACAGACAGTCACATTTTTCTTTTCATCAGAAAAGACGGAGGTTAACGATATGAAAAAGAACTGTACGGAAATTGTTTTTTATCCTGGATCGCAGCGGCTCGATGTACGGGCTCGAACAGGATACGATCGGCGGTTTCAATTCGATGATCAAAGAGCAAAAAGAAAAAGAAGGGGAAGTGTTTGTATCCACGCTGCTGTTCGATGATGTCACCGAAGTTCTTCATGATCGCGTGAAAATCGAAGAGATTCAGCCGATGACCGAGCGGGATTACCGGGTACGCGGATGCACTGCACTGCTTGATGCCATAGGAGGAGCGATTCATTATCTCGGTAACCTGCACCGTAAGATGCCTAATGAACACGTTCCGGAACATACATTATTTGTCATCATCACCGACGGTATGGAAAATGCATCCCAGCATTACAGTTATGATAAAATCCGTGAGATGGTCTCGCGACAGGAGAAAAGATATGGCTGGGAATTCCTGTTTCTCGGCGCAAACATCGATTCGATTGATATGGCGTCCCATTTAGGAATCCACAATGACCATGCCGTTAATTATCATAGTGACCATATCGGAACTCAGCTGAACTATGAAGTACTGAGCGATGCCATTATCACCATACGTGAAGGAGAAACGCTTCAGCAAGACTGGAAAGCGCGCATTGATGATGACTATCAGCGTCGTGGTCCCAACAGATCGAGAAACAGACGTTAAATACATGCCTATACAAGAAAAAAAGTAGAAACTCAGTACGGAGCTTCTGCTTTTTTCGTGTGATTTTTACTGATTAGAAAATAAGTGGTTCTAAGTAAAACAGTGTGGGATTTGTCTTTCGGATAAAAAAATTAAATCTCTTTTTTCGCGGAAACCGAAAATTGCGTGAGGCACGATTAGCGTTTTCATTCGTTTGAGGTCTGC
>JBJEFF010000124.1:0-8197 GCA_051873775.1 Allobaculum sp.
TTGGCATAACCATCTTTTAAAGTCATCATTTTCTATTCCCTGCGTTTCTTTTTTTTTATCTAATTCAATAATCCATTTATTTTTTTGATTTTATACTTTAACTCATCTTATGTGTTCAGATCTTTCGATCACTCTCTACTGGCTCGTCCTGACACGTTTTGTTGCAATCGAGAAAGCAGACACTGACCTTGTTTTTCACTTGCTTGGATTTATACATCATCTGGTCCGCAATCTTGAACACGTCTTTATTCGGCTGGCTGCCATACACACCGCCCACACTGATAGACAGATGAATGTCGGGATAATCGGGCACTTTTATTTCACTGATCAGGATTCGCATCCGCTCAAGTCTAGCTTCAAAAGCTTCTGCAGGAAACCGGTAGAACACAATCGCAAACTCATCCCCGCCATAGCGGATGACCGCATCAGATTTACGGACAGTTGATAATAAAGCCTGCGCAATGCTATGCAGAACAATATCACCGACAGCATGACCATAGGTATCGTTAACTGTCTTGAAGTTATCGACATCGATCATGGCGACAGCCTGAATGTTCTCCGCATTCTGAATCTTTTCGTCAAAGTAGCGACGGTTAAACACTTCAGTAAGTGAATCGACGTAGAGCAGGTTTTTGATTTTCCGCTGCTGAGAATCATAAGAATTAATTTGACCGCTGAAGATCCGGTCATAATCTATTTTCTTGCTGCTGCGCTGAATCGAATCCTTATTCACCACTGTATTAGAAAATTCTTTTTTAACGATCGGCGCAATTTCCTCCAGGCATTGCAGCAAAATCGGGTTGAATGCGCCACACTTGCCATCAAGAATCATCCTAATAGCGGTTTCGTGCGAAAATGCCTTCTTGTAGCAGCGTTCGCTGGTTAGGGCATCATAAACATCCGCCAGAGAGACAACCTGAGCGGAAATAGGGATCGCATCACCAACCAGGCCGTCCGGATAACCGCGGCCATCATAACGTTCATGATGCCATCTGCAGATTTCAGAAGCCGCTCCAAAAAGAGCGAAATCATGCTGTTCTGCCGGCAGGCTCGATAACATATCAGCTCCAATTGTTGTATGAGTTTTCATGATGGCGAATTCTTCATCCGTCAGGCGTCCTGGCTTATTCAGAATCTCTTCGGCAATGGCGATCTTGCCGATATCATGCAGTGAAGATGCTATGGAGATCATTGGAACATCCGAAGGCGCAATACCATAACGGTCAGTATGGAGAATCAGTTGGTTCAGCAGCAGTTCTGTCAGCCGATTCACATGGAGCACATGCGCTCCGCTTTCTCCATTCCGGAACTCAACGATATGAGAGAGAATCGCGATCATCAGTTTATTGTTCTGTTCGTTTTCAATAAACTGTTCCACCACAAGTTCTTCCAAGTGTTTCTGTCTAGCATATAAGCACATCGTATTGGAAACACGACGCTGAACAATCGTCGCATCAAACGGGCGGCTAATGTAGTCAAAAGCGCCAAGGTTATAGGCTTTCTTGATGTTTTCCGGAGAATCGTCCGCTGAGATCATCATGACCGCAAAACTATCATTCCACTGGTTATGCTGGATTTGATTCAATACGCCGAAGCCATCCAGTTCCGGCATCATGATGTCCAAAAGAACCAGCGAAATTTCATCCCGCTGCTTTTCGAGAATCTCGAGGGCCTTCTGTCCATTGTCCACTTCGATAATGTGATACTGATCTTCTAGAATATCTACGAGAAGATCTCGGTTCATTTCTGAATCGTCAACAATTAAGATTTTCTGTTTTTCCATAGCATTTCTCTCTTTATTCAGTGCTTATTTTAGTTATTGTACTCAAGACTGAACTTTAGAATTTAAGCACAGTGTTACCGAAAAGTCTAAATTTTTCAGCATAATTTCGAAATAAATTGAATAACGTTCGTTTTGAAAGAAGAATCACTCTTGAAATAATTTTCAATTCAATCTTATATGATAAAAAACTGATCCGGATTATTTTTTTACTTTGATCACATCCTGAAATCCATTTGTCTTTTCATATTTTAAAATTTTTTTACTAAATTTCATTGTTCTGGATATTTATTGATTTCATGCCTTTTCCATGTCCGCCCGTTTTAAAAAAGATAAGGATTGTATGCTTTTGAAGCATTACTCCTTTTATACGCTGGAGCGAGTTCACTTTCGTCGGTGTGATTGCGCAGATTAAGGCTAAGAAATGCATTTCATAGATCCAAATTCGCAATCGACTTTCAATCTAAAAAGGGAAAAAAAGAAAACCGAAAATTGCGTGAGGTCAAAATCCATCACGAAATCGATGAGGGCCGATACCTCAAAACATCACACTATTTTCGAGGACAAAAAAAAAAAAAAAAACGGAGAAGTGATATTTTTCTACCACATTCTTCGTTTTTTCACGTGTAATCTTCTACTAGATTTCATAAAATACGATTTCATTTGAAGTAACGCTTGTTAAATCATTCTATAACGGATCTGATGATTCAAATTGTAGAAATCCGTTTTTTGTTCAATCCCTTCTTCAGAAAACTGAATCAGGAACATCATTTTCATCATCGTCTGTTTCATTTTTTGTAAACATGACTAGATTAAGCTGACCGGTATTCACAATCCATCAGGATCAGGAATCCTAATTTGAATGTTTCTTCAGATAAGCTTATTACTCCGTGACATTGATTTGAATAGCAACCACTTTGCATTGAAACGTTCAACATGAACAGAATGTTTAAATCCTCGATCTGCAAGGAAGAAAACAGGACCATCTAGGTTCAGTTCTATTTCACGCCTCCTCATTTTCAAGAAATGAATCATATGTCTAAAGCAACTTACTCGTATTCCCTTCAATAATATTCATAAGTCCTTTTCTTACTCTGCCATTCATGAAATACTCCTTCCTAGTTTTCCATGTCCGGACATTTCACAAGATACATTCTATGCCCCGTTCATCAGTACCCCTTCACCTGTACTTTTTTCAGCATTTTTTGCATCTTTATATGTTCATTTCCTGTTTCAGATTTGTTGTCCTAGCGCCTGATCCGTGATCATCACTGAATCCGACCTGGCATACCTCGTATCTCCTCATTCCGTCATCTTTACTTTTCTGAATAATCATTTGAAGCTTGCTGCGAATTAACGATATTGTTCAAAGATTTTCCGAGCATCCGGAGCATCCTTTGTAATTTATGGTTTTAATCTATAATTGCGCGGTTATTCAATCGTTACTTCATCGGTAAAGTCGGTTTGATTATGTCTGTTAGCTCCGATACTCCTTTCCTAGTTCTGACAATACGACAGACCTTCTAATCTTCGTGTCCTTCTGTTGTCCCGTTGAGGATTTCGTCTAGCAACTGAATCAGTTCAAGGGTGCTTCGAAACACCACTTCAAGATTCTCGTTATGCCAGATGAGACGTCCTTGCCACGTGTAGTTTTCGCGGAAAAGAATCTGAATGCGAAACTTCACAAGACTTTCGTTATCCGACTCGACAGAAATCAAGGGTAATGGTTGGTTTGGACAATCGTCCAAATCAAGCAAATTGTTGAGGAGTAGAATCATCTGCGACATACAGTTAAACTTCAGTTTCCCGTTTAATCGCGGATGCTTGAGGTATCCGACCATGACAGAATCTTTGTAGCTGTCGACGGTCACTAATGCTTCCCGGCTATTGCACGGGTACATTTTATTGTGTAGCTCGATAACCTTCACTCTCCTTTCCCTCTTTGCAAGACTAGTTTATCTAATGCTCGTTAGCTGTTTGTTATCGTTTTAAACTATTAAATATTTTTCATTTCCCCTCCAAAAAAAACGCCTGAAATTCGGGATTTTTCATATTTTAAAAAATGAACCTTTAATGTCAAACAATCAAGTGAAGGGGTTTATGCAATCCCATAAGGATTTTATCTTGCAAAATAACCTCAAATGATATTCAGGAGTAATTCGAAATTGATTTCTGTTTTCTTGAAAAAAAAGAGAAAAATCACAAATAAAATACGTTTGCTAACAAGACATCAGTAATTACAGTTCATAAACACACAAAAAGAAAACAAATCACCTGCTAATGCAATCACCGTTTTTTTGTATGTTATTGAATAATTTTCCCACAAATCCATTGAACAAGTTTTGAATCATTTATTCGAAAATAAATCCAAGCGTTTCGTCGTCCTCCTCTTCACCTTCTTTGTATTTCTTTCTAGTCATAGTTGTGAATACACCGTTGGATAATGTGAATAAAGCCATTCATAAATTCTCTCCATTTAATGACGATCAGCAATGACAGGCACATCCCCTCAGTCAGCTTGAACATGATGATTTCAGCAAGTGCCAAAACAAGACTCATCCGTCTAAAAAATCCTATTTTTCCCCTTTCCAATCTATTTTTTCTTTGTTTATGTTCGCTTCTTTGTCTTCCTCGCATCTCTTGTCAGTGAGGTAGAAGGCTTGCGACAAAAATTTAATCCAGTTTCACATAAGCAAGGATATGGTTTAATAATGTACAGGATCCGCCGACGTTCCCACAAAGGGATATTGTTTCGTCATCTACTGTAAGGAGCTCCATTTTCATCATTAATTTGCCAATATTTGTTAGCAATTATTGATCAAGCGTTTTTCCTTGTTGTTTAATTGCTTTCGGTTCAAAAAAATAGCAGAGGTTTTATTTTCTCTGCTTCTCACATGAATTTGTTTTAATTTGTTTTTAAGGATTTTAATTTATCTTGTATAGATAAGATGAATTTCCGATTCTTTTCAAAGAAGGCATCTTAAACTGTTCAAATCAATTTCTAGTCGAAAGCAATTAAAAAGTGCTAACGCAAGCAAGATTGAACTTGCTAACATAGCACTAACGATCTATACTTCAATTAAAATAAACGTTATGAAGATACTGTAAATTTATTCAGGCTTTAAGGGTTCGATTTTAAATTCGAGTTTTGCCTTTGAATTGCGATACATACTATGGAACTGATTATCGATCCGATTCATGACCATACGCGCATTCTCCGCATTGGAGCCATTCAGCATGACAATGTAGGAATGGGCATCAAGTCTCGCCACCGGATCTCCGCCTCTTAATCCTTTGAGTAGGACCTGTTTCAGGCGTCTTGAATCAGTCGAGAGCGCTGCTTTTTCATTAAAACGGATGATGACAAGCGTGGAAGTCTGTCCAGAACGCATCATATGACGTTTTTCGAGACGGATAATGTTCTGGAAAACTTCAAAGGTACAGAAAAATGCGTTCTGTTTTTCTTCGTCCTTGGTCACAAGTTTAAAGATTTCGGAAACTCCGAATACATCTTTCTTGCCGACATCAATCGCAAGAGCGTGGATCTGTTCCACTTTTTCGGATGGAATCACTTCGAATTCTTCAAAAAGCTTGTTGCGGAAGACATCATAGATTTCAATTGCCTGGTCTGCCTGACCTAAAGCGATCAGTGCCTGCATCTGATAAATCGTGAATTCTTCCATTGTAAAATCGACGCGGTATGCCTGTCTGCAAATATCAAGCATTTCCATCCACTCTTCGTTTTTCATCAGAAGCGGAAGGGCTGCCTTGCAAGCATCTAAATATAACGTGCGGTAATACTGGCGCAGAATAAATGCCCATTCACTATCGTTTGATTCAAGAAAGTCTCCTTTGTATAGTGGAATGGTTTTCAATAGTATAGGCAGAGGATCCTCATCGTAGGATCTTCTTGCTTTTAAGCAGTTGTTTTCGAATTCTTCAGAATCCAACAGGAATGTATATTCCTTGTTCCAGGTATAGTATCCCGGATATGTCTGCAAAAGATTCGGTTTATCCGGGAACATTTCTTCGAGGAGTTTGCGGACTTTAAACAGCATGTTGCGTAAGGCATTCCCCGGTGCATTGCTGACATCTTCCCCCCAGAACTGTTCGATCAGTTCATCGATCGAGATATTCCGGTTATGGTTGACAATTAGGTACTGGAGAAAAGAGAGAGTTTTTTTACCGGCTTTAATGGTTGTCCCACTTGATCCATTTGAAAACGACCCCAACATCGTAAAATGTATCGTTTTATTGTCTTGGTCCATTCGCTGTGCCTCCATCTCTACATCTGGATCTTCTTCGATATTGATGCCCACTCATTTACCTATGAGTTGCATGTCATTATGCCTGTTTTTTCAATCATCTGAAATTGTAGGCTTCTAACACTCACAATTGCATTATAATCGAATTTTTTATTATTACATCTATATTTTTTAACAAGCATATCCGGATTTGTTGCATAAAGCAATGCAGTCTCGCGACTAATCGTGCCTTGTTTATATAGACGCAGCAGACTCGTATCCATTGAGATCATCTCATCTTTCATCGAAGAGTAGATCAAACCATCAATCTGGTGCACTTTATTATCACGGATCATGTTGCGGATCGCTGGGGTAACCGTCATAATTTCAAAAGCTGGCACGACACCGCCATCAATAGTCGGCACAAGCTGCTGAGAGACAACAGCAGAAAGAACCATAGATAACTGAACTGCAATTTGGCGCTGCTGGTTGGCCGGGAACACATCGATAATACGATCAATTGTATTTGCGGCACCGATTGTATGCAAGGTCGACAACAACAAATGACCAGTCTCCGCAGCTGTCATCGCCACGTTGATCGTTTCATAATCACGCATTTCACCAAGCAAAATGACATCTGGGCTCTGACGAAGTGCGGCGCGGAGCGCTGTCACGTAGTTCTGCGTATCAACATTGATCTCTCGTTGGCTGACGACGCTCTGGTTATGACGGTGCAGATATTCGAGCGGATCTTCAAGTGTGATGATATGTTTATGCTGAGTCTGATTGATCTCATTGATGATGCAGGCAAGTGTAGTGGATTTGCCGCTGCCTGCCGGTCCGGTCACAAGAACCATGCCTTTTCCCGAATCCCCGAGATGGATAATATGTTCGGGAATACCAAGTTTGCGGTAATCAGGAAGAGTAAAGGTAATAATGCGGATGACAGCTGAGAGGGTACCCCTCTGTTTATACGCACTGACGCGGAATCGGGATAATCCAGGTATCGCAAAGGAGAAGTCGTCATCCCCTTTTTCCAACAGAAGATTGAGATCCCGGTCTCCGGCTTCTTTATAAATCTGGGTCAGCAGACTGTTGGTATCATCTTTAAACAGTTTATCTTCATTCACCTGATACACTACATTGTGTTTGCGGAAAGAGACAGGCAACCCAGCAACGATAAAGACGTCAGACGCCTCTTCGTGAATTGCCTGTTCTAAAATTTCATATAAATTCAATTCCTGTTCCCTCTTCCTTCTAGGCTTATTCGACTGACATCAGATTCAAAGAGTCGTCGCTTTCCCATTCGTTTGCTGGGATAATCTGCCACTTTTTTACCGAGTAGTAAGTTTCGCTCTGTGTATAATCATTCACCAACAATTCGACGCTCAAATTCTGTAAATTCGATCCCGTCTTTGCTGATTCCTGATGATCAAAGGCTAAAACATTATAGGAAATGATGAGGTCGTCCCCAACAAAATCCACTTTGATCTTCACAGTTTCATCAATGACACCATTGAGTCTTTCTTCAACTTCCTTTTGATATTCACGGAAATTCGCATAAGTCTTTTCATTCGCAATTTCCTCTAAAAACATATCCATGTCTTGAGCAATATCTTCGGCAACGTTTGACGCTTGATAGAATACCGTTTTATGGTTCGCAAAACGTTCCGCCATCGTGTAGTCGCTTTTTGCGGTAGAAAGCGAAAGAATCGCAAACGTTGCCAGACACAAGATCAAGAATACGGTCAGAAGTGAAGAAGAACCGATATTCACAAAAGAGAACTGCTGTTTATTCTTTTTCATAACCCGTTCTCCTTGGAAGATCTTTCCTGATCGACAGATCATAAATGGTCTGATCGTCTTTATCTTCCGAATGATCAGAATTAGACTGAGAAGCCAAATTCCAGTAGGAATAATCAAGATCCCCTATAAGCATGGAATATTCTTCCGTCACTTCAATTTGAAGCATGTACTTTGCCTCAGTGTTCTTACAAATCTCAAAATTCTCGTCGTAATAAATCTCACCCGTAACTCGATCCTCATCCAGTTGGCTAAAATTTCCATCCGGATACACTTCGCCGAACGTATCCTTCACTTCAGACAGTTCATCCGAAGCGCGTAGGATTTCAGCCGCATTTGAAACTTCATTAACGGCGTGATTCAATGCCAT
>JBJEFF010000125.1:0-1644 GCA_051873775.1 Allobaculum sp.
ACCATCTCAATAAGATGATTTGGCAATCTTAGATTTATCTAACCGAATGGCATTGGATTTTTGCACAAACTCTAATCTTTTAATTCTTCTCCCATTTTGGCGTCCGCACTCCTATGCGGGCGCTTTTTCTGTCGGTAAGCGGTCGGGGACATGCCCTTCTTTTTATGGAAGAGTTTGGAGAAATACAGAACATCATCATACCCGACCGAGCGTGAAATATCGCTGATCGATAAGTCAGTGTTCATTAAGTAACTGCACGCATTCGCCATACGGAGCGAAAGAATATAGTCCTTGATCGACATATTCATGCGCTTTTTAAAAATCCGGAAAATATAGCTGCGGTCGAGCGCAAATTCATCCGCAATTTCCTGAATAGTAATCGGACGTTCAAAGTTCTGCTCAATATACGCGAGAATCAGGTCCGTATAGTTTTCCGCTGACAGTGCTTTGCGTTCTCTATGTGCCGGGAACGTCTCGCAGAGCATGTACATAAACCGATAAGCCATCCCGTTGAGCATCAGATCCGAGTTCAGACTCTGATGATGCATTTCAATCTCATTAAAGAAGGAAACAATTTCTTGCTGATCATCCAGCTTTTCAACAAGGTTTTCCGGCAGAGTTGTCCGTTTTAAATATTCTTCAACCTTGATTCCCTGCAAGCCGATCCACGAGTACTCCCACGGATTCCCCTTGTCTGCCTCGTAGTAAATCCTCTCTCCCGGAATCATCAGAAAGAGATCACCTGTCTGTAAATGCCATTCTTTCCCTCTTGCCTGATAGATGCCTTTACCTGAGTGAATATAGTGCACCATATAGGAAGAACGCACCGCCGGTCCGTAGGAATGGGAAGGTAGACACTTTTCATGACCGGTTGTATACACCATTAAATCGATATTCTTGTAAAAGTCATTCGAAAAAATAAAATCGTTCATGGTCGCCCCTTTCTTTTTCCTATTCGCAAAACCGGTCTGTCTAAAACAGACTGAATAGTGTTCAGGTTATTTGATTACATTTTATCGAAAAACGATTTCAGTTAAAAACGAAAGAGAAATCGTTTCACAAACTGAAAAAGAAGGCACTAAGAAAAACCGGAGGACAATTCTTACAGACAACTCAAGCGTCATCATTCTTATAACCTCCGGTTATATCAACAGTAATCAGTCTATTTTAGAAATCTGTGTCTCTCTTTTGTTACATTCCGTACCAGCAGGTGCCTTCATACTGCCAGCCTTGCATAACAAGTGCATGTGCTTGTTCAAAGTCTTTCGTATAGTGATGCGATCCTATTTTTGCGTTCGGATTATAGACACGATAAATCGAAACCGCTCTTTCTGTGTTGGAGTAGAAAGCCACGTCTTCATCTTTCCAGCCGAGCGCCACTAAAGCGTTCTTTTCTTTTACATCTGTTGTATAGTGATGATCTCCGGTATTCGGGTTATAAAGTCGAAAGTATCCATATAGATGGCATCTTTCGGAACTTCTTCATACGTTGGCGGAGTATACGGAACTTCTTTGGAAGCATCGTATTCCATAACTTTCACATTTGCCGGCTGAGCTTGATTAACGACTTTTACACTAGCTCCCTTTTCCACAAAAACCGTATACGGAGCTTCAATATAACTTAACTGATAACCATTCAGATCG
>JBJEFF010000126.1:0-1632 GCA_051873775.1 Allobaculum sp.
GATTTTCATCAAATAATTTGATCATCTGGCGGTCCTGCAGATTCGAGAATGCCTGATTGTAAGTCTGATAGTATTCGAGGGCCGGAGTCTGAACTTCTTCAAATCCGAACTGATCAAACACAGTCTGAATACGCGCACACAGCTCACGGCGTTTTCTCACTTCTTTAGCAAGAGTATCTTTATTGCCAAGTGGTGTTCTTAATTCCATATTCTGCCTTTCTAATCTTTCAGTCCTTTATGTCTGATCTGAATATGAACTGAAACGATCGGGTATCTGAAGCGATATGCTGATCGCTTAATTGTTTTATCTTTGCGTTATGAAGGAAAACAGATTAAGAAAGGAAAAAAAAAGCTTCCATCCCAAAGGACGAAAGTAGATTCCGTGTTCCCACCTTTATTCACCGCTTCCTCGCGAAAGCAGCCTCAGTGACTGTTAGACAGTCGATCCGATAACGGGGATACCGGGATTCCATTTCCTGAATCCGACTCCGGATTGTGTTTCAAAGCGGTTCATGACTTCTTTGCACCATCCAGAAGCTCTCTAAACAATTCCCGATTCTACTTTTTCCTTCATTGTCGCTCAATTTACAAAGATTTTAGGCAGACTGAAAACATCTGTCAATTATTCTGTAACAACTTTCATGAAAACAACTCAATAAAGGGTGTTCTTGTTTCATTTTCAGTACATTTTCGTTTTCGTCTGAAATCGGAGAGGTTTTAATTTTTAATAACAATATGGATTCCGTCCTATAAACCGGACGTAAAAACTAAACAGTATCAGCCGTTTTCATTCTGTTTAAATATTTACGGATCACCTATCCCAGAAACAAATAGAAAAAAGGATGAGTCTCCTAAGTGAGATCATCCCTATAAGTAGTCAGATATTCGTGTATCAAATAAAGTGGCGAGGTGGAAATATAATTCCGGTTTCAGTTTTTTGTTGTCAAAGTATATTAGAGACTCAATTGTTTTTTAAGAACCTTTACTTTTTCCATCGAAAGCCCGCTTAACGAAGCTATTTTTTCCGGACTAAAGCTACCTTCCCGTAATAGATTCTCGGCAAATTCTCTCTTGTTTTTATCGGTAGTTTTTCTCGCCGCTTTTCTTGCCGCCTTTCTCGCCGCTTCTTCATTTGATGCTTTGGTATAGTCTCTGAGAAACTGATCAACAATCTGTTCCATTTTTTCTCGTCCTTTCTTAGTATCTTTCCAGTACCTTGTCGCTTCAGCCATCGGTCTTAGAAACATCTCACTCGCTTTCGAACAGTGAAAATCATGCATCAGCCTGCCGAAATCATTATTTCCACGGTATTCACCATTAGCCAGAAGGATATGTACCGCATCCGGTATTATTGTATTCGTTTTAAGATCCATATGCTTGATGTAATGGATCGGATCGCCATCTCGAAAGATATCATGTTCCATTATGAAAATTATCCAGTATTCCAGCATTGTCCTATAAGGTTGGCCGGCTTTCAGGCTCTCTCTATTCATTATACCTGCGTAATATAGGATGCGGTTATAGAGGTCCTTCGATTTTTTCCGCTGGACTTCGACATTGTACATCTTTCTTTGAGAATCCTTCGCCACAAGATCGAGAGTAGCTGAATGCGCGCCTCCTAGACCTACTACA
>JBJEFF010000127.1:0-8075 GCA_051873775.1 Allobaculum sp.
TTTATAGGCTTATTAGGATACTATACGTATAGTGTAATCGACTAGGAAAGTTCTAGTTAAAAAAAAGCGGTCTGAAGACCGCTTTGATTTGAAATATCTGTATTAAATTCCAATTACAGAGTTAAACCCATTGGTTCATCTCTGAAAATCCGTTCATCCATCAGTTTAAGGTTTTCAGCAATAGCCGGTTTGAAGTCCATCTGATCGAGAACATCTTTCTGTAAATCAACGCCAGGTGCGATTTCAGTTAATGTGAAGACACCATCTACCAATTCAAAGACAGCACGTTCTGTAACGTAAAGAACTTTCTGTCCTGCCTTCTTGGCAAAGTCTGCAGAGAAAGTAATCTGTTCAACGTTTTTCTTGAACTTCTTAACCTGGCCTTCATTAATGATTTCAAGCTTGCCATCACCGATTTTTTCCTTAACACCTTTTGCAGTGAATGTTCCGCAGAAGACAACAACAGGAGTGGACTGGGTAATGTTGATGAAGCCGCCGCATCCGGCAATCTTCGGTCCGAAACGGGAAACGTTGATATTTCCATTTTCATCGCATTCTGCCAGACCCAGGAAAGCCTGATCCAGACCGCCGCCATCATAGAAGTCGAACATAGCCGGAGAATCAATTGTGCAGTCCGGGTTAGTTGCAGAACCAAATCCGACACCGCTTGCCGGTACACCACCGATGTTACCCGCTTCGACTGTCATCTTCATGCCAGGCAGCTGTTCTTCAGCAGCAACTTTGGCGATTCCTTCCGGAATACCGATACCTAAGTTGACAATGGCATTCGGAGTCAGTTCCATAGCGGAACGGCGTGCAATGACTTTACGAGCATTTAACGGCATTGGTTCTAGAGCGGATACCGGTACACGGATCTGACCGGACAGTTCAGGTTTATAAGGATGAACATAAGTCTGCCAGGAGTTTTCCGGAGTTCCTTTAACAACATAGTCGACCATGATTCCAGGAACTTTAACATCTTTCGGATTGAGCGTGCCGTTTTCAACAACATTTTCAACCTGAGCAATAACAATACCGCCGGTATTCTTTGCGGCTTCAGCCATAGCAAGAGCTTCCAGGAATGCGGCTTCTTTTGTCATGGTCAGGTTTCCGTTTTCGTCCGCATTGGTACCACGGATTACGGCAACGTTGATATTCTTGAATGATTTGTAGCGGAGATATTCTTCCCCGTCGATTTCCATCAGTTCAACGAGATTGTCTTTTGTAATGGAGTTCATTTTACCGCCTTCAAGACGCGGGTCGATGAATGTATTCAGACCGATTTTGGTGATAACACCAGGACGATGACCAGCAATTTCACGAAGTAACTGAGCTAATGTGCCGATTGGCAGGTTCCATGCCTGGACTTTGTTTTCTGTAACCAGACGCTGAAGAGCTGGTACTAAGTTCCAGTGACCACCGACGATCGAACGTAATAAACCTTCATGAGCGAGATGGTTCATTCCTAATGCATCCGTTCCGTCGCCGACGTTTGTCGGGAAATAGAGATCGAGATCTTTTGGATGTCCGGTTTCCAGGAAACGTTTTTCAATGGCATAAGTGATTTCCTGCGGATGACCCATACCAATGAAGCCTAACATCGCGATACGATCGCCATCATGAACAAGCTCGGCAGCCTGCTGTGGAGTAATTACTTTAGACATGTATAAGTCTTCTTTCTATTTTTAAAGTAATGAGTTTAATGGTTTTATCTTATTTGTTTTTGAACTGTTTGTCTTTTACTTTGTTCAGGAAGCAGTCCATACCATATTTCTGGTCTTCAGTAGCGAAGCATCCGGAGAATTCAGCAACTTCAGTAGCGATACCTTCATCGATGGTTTCGTTTAAGCCATCGTTGATTGCCTTCTTGGAAGCTGCAACAGCTTTAGGAGCGTTTTTAGCGATACCTTTAGCCATTTTTAAAGCAGCTGGCATGAGCTCTTCGAGTGGATATAAAGCGTTAACCAGACCGATTTCAAGAGCTTTAGGAGCTTTGATGTTGCGTGCTGTGTAGATGATTTCTTTTGCTAAGCCGACTGGGATCAGGCGAGCTAAACGCTGAGTTCCGCCGAAGCCCGGAGTGATACCTAATCCTACTTCAGGCTGACCGAATACTGCGTTCTCTGCAGCCAGACGGATGTCGCAGGACATAGCAAGTTCGTTACCGCCACCAAGAGCAAATCCGTTTACAGCAGCAATGACTGGTTTTTCCATAGTTTCGATTTCACGGAATACTTTGTTTCCGAAACGGCCGTATTCAGCTGCTTCTTCAACTGTTTTGTCTTTCATTTCAGCGATATCTGCACCGGCAACGAAAGATTTTTCGCCTGCACCAGTGATAACTACTGCATAGATGTCGTTATCGTTTTTAACATCTAATACTGCAGCTTCGAGATCCTGAAGAACTTCTGTGGAGAGTGCGTTTAAAGCTTTTGGGTTGTTAATTGTAATGACAGCGACGTTACCGTCTTTTTCAAGTAATACTTTATCCATGATCAGTGACCCTTTCCGGATGTCTTTGCATCCAATTATCTGATTCATCGCAGACTCATTCTGCGGTGTTGTATTCTGATCCGGGTATACAGTTATGCCCGTTCAGACGAAAGATTATTGAGTATATTCTATTCAGGCTGAACTGAAAAGAATCCAAAAAAAGGAGGAATGATGTATTCCCCCTTTAGTGTCATCGTAGTATGACTATTTCTTATAGTTGTAGAAACCTTCGCCAGTTTTGCGGCCAAGTTTTCCAGCACGAACCATTTTCTTTAACAGAGTAGAAGCGCGATATTTTGGATCGCCAGTTTCGTCATAAAGAACGTTCATGATTGCTAAAACAACATCAAGTCCGATTAAATCGCCAAGAGCCAGAGGTCCCATGGGGTGGTTGGCACCAAGCTGCATAGCGGTATCGATGTCTTCAACAGAAGCAAGACCTTCCTGAAGAATACCAGTAGCTTCGTTAATCATAGGAATCAGGATTCTGTTAACAACGAATCCAGGACCTTCTTTGACTTCAACTGGAGTTTTGCCAATTTCTTTAGACATAGCGATGATAGCATCTTTAACTTCAGCAGGAGTGTTAGCACCAGAGATAACTTCAACAAGTTTCATTCTGTCTGCCGGGTTGAAGAAGTGCATACCGATTACTGGATGTTTGATTCCGTTAGCAATTTCAGTGATGGATAAAGAAGAAGTGTTGGAAGCGAAGATTGCATCTTCTTTAACGATTTCATCTAATTTTGTGAATACGTCTTTTTTCAGAGCCATCTGTTCAAGAGCTGCTTCAACAACTAAATCACAGTCAGCTAAATCTTCGTATTCGCCTGCTTTTAAGTTATTTTTTGCTGCCTCTGCTGCTTCAGCAGTGATTTTGCCTTTAGCAACGAGTTTGTCTTTACCAGCGCAGATTTTGTTAACACCGTTCTGTGCCCATTCTAATTTAACGTCAACTACAGTAACAGGGTTACCTGCAGATGCAAAAGCGTTAGCGATGCCCTGACCCATTGTGCCGGCGCCGACTACACCGATTTTTTTCATGATAATTGTCTCCTTATCATCCTTATGCAAAGGATATGAGATCCAAGATCTCAATTAAAATCCATACAGGCGACTTCATTAAAGTCAGCCTGTACAGAATAGATTTTTAAATAACGAGTCTGTCGATGGGAGTTAATTGATCTTAGCGAGCAGCTTTGATTTTCTTAACTTCTTCTACTAATACTGGAAGAACAGCTTCAACTGTTCCTACATAACCCTGGTTAGCAATTTTGAAGATTTCAGCTTCTGGGTCACGGTTGATCGCGATAATGTAATCGGATTTTTCCATACCAGCTACGTGCTGAACTGCTCCAGAGATACCGCAGGCGATGTAGAGGCTTGGACGAACTGTTTTACCAGTCTGGCCAACCTGGCGTTCTTTTGGTAAGAAGCCATCTTCTACGGCTGCACGTGTAGCAGCAACTTCACCACCGAGTAAAGTAGCTAATTCTTCAACTAAATCAAGAGCGCCTTCAGCACCACGTCCTGCACCAACGAGGATGTCGCATTTTGTGATATCAACGCCGGCAACTTCTTTAGGAAGGATGCCTTCAACAACAACTTCTGGTTCAGTTTCGTTCCATTTCGGAGTGAATTCAACAACTTCACCAGTTCTAGTTTCATCTGGTTTAGCTAAATCAAATACTTTTGGTCTGATTGTAGCCATCTGTGGACGAGTGTCTGGGCATACGATTGTACCGAACAGGTTACCACCGAATGTAGGACGGGTAACGAGTAACAGTGCATCATCGTTTGGAATTTCACGAACGCCGCCGCGGCCGTTCAGTTTAACATCTTTTCCGATTTCGATACCAGTCGCATCGGCAGTCAGACCAGCGTTAATACGAGCAGCAACACGTGGTGCTAAGTCACGTCCGAGAACAGTTGCACCAGTCAGAAGAGAAGATGGTTTGAATTCTTCGATCATCTGAGTTAATGCATCTGTATAGAATTGTGTGGAGTAGTCTTTGAGTTTCGGATCGTCAATTACGATCACTTTGTCAGCGCCATGAGCGATGACATCTTTTGCTTTTTCTTTTACGTTTTCACCTAAGAGAACACCAACGACTTTGTAGCCGAGTTCAGGAGAACCATCAACAAGCTCTCTGGCTTTGTTGATTAATTCATAACCTACTTCAGCAGGCTGAGAGTCTTTCTGTTCTACAAATACGTAAATATCTTTGTAATCTGGAAATGTAGCCATGACGATCCTTTCTATTTCTTAATGAGCTGTTTCTCATTGAGAGTATCAGCGATTTTCTTTCCTGTTTCTTCTGCAGACAGGTTGAATGTTTCTGTAGCAGCAGTAACGTCTTTTGTGAAGGTTCTGAATACCTGAGTTGGAGAACCTGCAAGACCGATCTGTTCCATAGGAAGATCAGCAGCGAGATCATCGTAAGTTAATGTAACAACCGGGTTGTTGAAAGAATCCACGATGTCGTTGCAGTTCATGTAACGAGGTTTGTTCATGCCGGAAAGAGTAGTGATAACAGCTGGTAATTTAACAGAAACGATCTGTTCTTCTTCTTCAAGAGATTTTTTTACTTTGATGTGATCCGGAGCAATTTCCATGATTTCATCAACATAAGTGACCTGAGGAACATTTAAACGTTCAGCTGTCTGTGGTCCGACCTGAGCAGTATCACCATCGATAGCCTGACGGCCTGCGATAATTAAGTCGTAACCGATTTTATTTAATGCAGCAGCCAGAGTTCTGGAAGTAGCGCAAGTATCTGCACCACCAAGTCTTCTGTCTGTTAATAAGTAAGCTTTGTCAGCTCCGCGAGCGATGGCTTCCTGAAGCATACCAGCAGCCTGAGGAGGTCCCATAGAAAGTACTTCTACAACAACATCATCAGATTTGTCTTTTAATTCAAGAGCAGCTTCAAGACCAGCAAGGTCATCTGGGTTGATGATTGAAGGAACGCCATCACGAACTAATGTACCGGTATTTTTATCAACAGTAATTTCAGTTGAGTCTGGTACCTGTTTTGCTAATACAACAATTTTCATATCGTTCTGATTTCCTTTCCACTAGCGAAGAACGGCGCCGCTGATAACCATGCGCTGTACTTCAGATGTTCCTTCGTAGATTTCAGTGATCTTAGCATCACGGAACATTCTTTCTACTGGCAGATCACGAGTATAACCGTAACCACCCATCAGCTGGATACATTTAGTAGTAACTTCCATAGCAGTTTCTGCGGCGAATAATTTTGCTTCAGCAGCAAGTACTGTGTATGGTTTACCTTCTTCTTTAGCCATTGCAGCACGGTAAACGAGCATTTTAGCTGCATCGATCTGAGTCTGCAGGTTAGCTAATACGAACTGAGTATTCTGGAATTTAGCAATTGGACGACCGAACTGTTTTCTTTCTTTAACGTATTTAACAGTTTCTTCAAGAGCGCCTTCAGCAATACCAAGAGCCTGAGCAGCGATACCGATACGTCCGCCATCAAGAGTGGACATAGCAACTTTGAAGCCTTTTCCTTCGCCGCCTAACAGGTTTTCTTTAGGAATACGTACGTTGTTGAAAATTAACTCGGAAGTAGCGGAACCGCGGATACCAAGTTTCTTTTCGTGCTGACCGATTGTGAAGCCCGGAGTATCCTTTTCAACGATGAATGCGGAAATACCACGGTTTCCTTTGGATTTATCCGTCATAGCGAAAATGATATAAATGTCAGCTTCGCCAGCGTTGGTAATGAAGATTTTTGTACCATTCAGTACATATTCATCACCGTCTAATACAGCAGTTGTCTGCTGACCAGCAGCGTCTGTACCAGCATTTGGTTCAGTTAAACCGAATGCACCAAGTTTTTCACCAGATGCTAATGGTCTGAGGAATTTTTCTTTCTGTTCAGGTGTTCCATACTGAGCGATTGGCCAAGTACCTAAAGAAGTGTGAGCGGAAAGTACAACACCAGTAGTTGCACATGTTTTGCTCAGTTCTTCTACTGCAAGGATGTAAGACAGGTAATCTGCACCAGCTCCACCGTATTCACGTGGATAAGGAATACCCAGCATTTTTGCCTGACGCAGAATTTCTACGTTCTCTCTTGGGAAACGTTCTTTTTCATCTACATCGGCAGCGTTATCTTTAACTTCTGCCTGGGCAACTTCCCGGAACAACTTCTGCATGAGTTTCTGTTGTTCTGTTAAATTGAAATCCATAAAATTAAAGTTCTCCTTTCTCTTCAGCTTGAACTTTTGGATTCGTAACAAAGACGCACCTCCACAGCGGGCTTTGTACTAAGTCCATAATAATCTTTCTCGAAATAGTGTCAAATTGTAATGTGAATGATTTCACAGGAAAAATTCAATTAAAAATCCATTTATTCAAAACTAGTCATCCAACAGTGGTGCTCATTGCCGAATAGTCCCCTATGATTTAACTTTCCGGTTCACAAAAACGAACAAATCTGTATTAGAACTAATCTCTCAAATGTCCTGTTTTCCGACTAAAGAACAAAAAGTCCGAAAACGGCTTAAAATTTCCTGTTTTTCCGGATTTTTGAGGCTTTCGAATTTGTCCATTTTTTATCAAGCAGGCCACATTTGAACCGGAAAATTTATAAAAATTTTCGTTTTGAGAGGCTATAAAGTTAGCCAAAAAGCAACACTTTGCTCTCCCTCTGCATCATCGACAAAATCATGAAATGAAAATGATTCACTCACTGTATGGTATCGCTTACACCTTCACCTTGAACTGACACAAGCGTTTTCAGGAGGGACTAATAATTCTTTCCATTCATCCTCGGTCCATCAAATTCCCTTATCAGGAAATTTTCCGCCTCTTTCGCTGCCCTCCATCCGGACCTAGTTTTCCTTCAGACTCTGATTCCTTCAGACAGAAATTCTCTTATCTGTTCTTCCCCCGAGTGATGACAGCACAGTTCCACTATGGCGATCTTTCCCGGTATATGGTTTCTCAGACGATCAGAATGCGTATCTCTTACTACCGATTGTTATGTTCTGCAAACCTGCGTACAGATGTAGGAGTACTCACATTCCTTCCTGAGAACGTAAGGGGATAAAGATTCATAGTGAAATGCATTAGGCGGACTTCGGCAAACTACAAGAATACATAACAAGTTAGTAGTCCGCGATTATATGGAGTCTGCATGAAGCGTCTCCTCATTTATTTCATTTTGTCTTTTCTCCATCCTTCGTCCTGATCTCATCCTGAAAAGGATTTTACACGCCTTAACCTTTCGCCTCATTTTTCCAGACGAGATTCGTCTGAAACTTCCGGTAAAAAAGGGCATATACTTTGACATTCGCTTACAAGTTATGAAAGCGCATTAATCTTTGCTTTTAATCAACCTTATTTCCCTTTAAAATAGATTTGTATCCAGAAATACTAAGCTAAGCTCTTTTTTCTGTGAAATTATTCACAAAAATGTTTGAAATTTCAGGGGTTCTGGTCTAGTATGAATGGGCGAACTCATAAGAGTAGAAAGAGGCAAAAACAATGAGTCAAAAAGCTTATATCGTTGGCGCTAAGAGAACCGCCATCGGCAAATTCATGGGATCGT
>JBJEFF010000128.1:0-8018 GCA_051873775.1 Allobaculum sp.
GACCTTGCCTCCAACAAGAGGAAAAGTCTCATTCAACTAAACTTAATGACATTGGCACTCCACCCAAATCCGAAACAGTGGTAAGACGGATAGAATACGGGATATGTGCATGATGAGTGAGGAAAACAGCAGCCGCAAAAGGACTGCAAGAGGGGAGCATCATCTAAAAAGCACGACAATTAAAGATAATCTGTTGTAAACTATAAAGACAAAGTATTCGTATATGAATTAAAGCGGATCATTGAAAGGGTAGACACGATGTTCAGTCATCCTGATCCGAAAAGGGGATTTTGCCTGATGAAGCCTGTAGAAATTAGGGACCTGGTCGCGATGGATTTTTATGGCGATCTGCAAGCCAGAGGAAAAAACGTCGTGTTTGTTAAAGGACATGCAAACGAAGAAAACAATCATTATTCTTACGATCTGATGCTGTACCGCGATGGCAGAATCAGACAGATTACGGACCGTCATACGGTAAGCTCTTATGTGTTTGAGGATAAGAACACTATCTGGTTCGTCCTTGAAGAACCGAAGTCCAGACAGTGCGGTCTGTACCGGTTAAGTCTTAAAGGCGGCGAAGCACAGCGCATGGCAACTATTGAGCAGAGCGGTGTCTCCATACTCGGCTTTACCGACGAGAATTCTCCCGTTCTTTCCTATGTGAAAAAACAGGCTGATGGCCATGACCGGGCTGAAGATTATGAAGTCCTTGATGAATCTCCGTGGTATGCCAATGGTCAGGGATTCATCAATGGACAGCGCAGACAGCTTGCGATATATGACTTAGAACGCGGTGAACTGGCAGAACCGTTTAATGAAGGCATACAGACTAAAGGTGCGATTGTCTTTGAACACTGCATCTATTTCTGGGGCTATCCCGATACCGGCAAAAAAGAAAAATTTTATGCCGATGAAATCTATGCCTACAATCCGCAGGTAGGAAAAACCAGCTGCTTAGCTAAAACAGATCTGACCATTTATGATCTGCAGGGAACGGAAGACGGCTTATATCTGTTTGCGACAAACGGCGAACCGATCGGACTGAATTCCAACCCGAACCTTTACTATCTCAATTTCAAATATCAGAGTGTTGAGTACAAAATGGACTGGCAGGGAGATCTTGGCAATACCGTCGGAACGGATTGTGCGCTCGTTGGCGGCAATGCGGTCTGCATGAATAAGGACCGCCTGTTCTTCACGACGACAGTTGTCGATCACAATAACCTGTTCTTATGGGATCATGACCGTCTGCTGCAGGTCCTCGAGTGGAGCGGAACGATTCATTCGTTCGCGATCTGCAAGGGTGAACTTTATTTCATCGGGGCAAAGCCGGATGAACTCCAGCAGCTTTACAAACTGGAAAACGGACGTGTCGTCCAGCTTTCCGACTTTAATCGGTGGCTGAAAGATTGTTATGTCGCCACGACAAAACCGGTTTTCTTTACCGGTGCACTTCAGACTCAGCAATGCGGCTGGGTTCTGTATCCGAAAGATTTTGATCCGCAGAAATCCTATCCGGCGATTCTGGATATTCACGGCGGACCGAAAACGGTCTATGGCCGCGTGTTCTTCCACGAAATGCAGGTCTGGGCATCCAAAGGCTACTTTGTCTTTTTCTGTAACCCGTTCGGCTCGGATGGTCAGGGCAATGAATATGCCGACATACGCGGCAAGTACGGGGTAGAAGACTATCAGGATCTGATGAATTTTACCGATGCTGTTCTCGCTGAAGTCCCTCAGATTAATCCGGAACGCCTCGGTGTAACCGGCGGCAGTTACGGCGGATTCATGACCAACTGGATGATTACGCATACGCACCGTTTTAAAGCCGCTGCCAGCCAGCGCTCGATTTCCAACTGGATTTCGATGTGGGGTACGAGTGATATCGGACCGGAATTTGTCCGGGATCAGATGCAGGCCGGTCTTGAAGATATTTCAAAACTCTGGCAGCACTCTCCGCTCGCAAATGTGGATCAGGCGGATACGCCGACCTTGTTCATCCATTCGGATGAAGACTACCGCTGCCCGATTGAACAGGGATATCAGATGCTCAATGGTTTAATCGACCACGGCACACAAACAAAAATGATCGTATTCCACGGCGAGAATCATGAACTTTCCCGGAGCGGAAAACCTGTTCACCGTCTGCGCCGTCTCGAAGAAATAACAAAATGGATGGACGACCATCTAAAGGGATTAAAAGATGAAGCCAATGTTTAATAAGCGTAAAGAAAAAAGAGTTTCAGATAAAAAACTGACTGCATGTGTCAATGGCAAACTGATGCCACTTGGAACAGTTTCGGATCCTGTGTTCGCATCCCGCATGTATGGTGAGGGTGTGGCGATTGTTCCGGATGACGATTTTATCGTTGCGCCATGTGCCGGTACAGTCATGATGGTCGCTTACAATCGCCAGTCAATCGGTATTGAAAACGAACAGGGTGACATGATTCTGATTCATATCGGATTCAACACCGCACAATATGGCGAAAAAGCATTTGAAGCACTTGCCACGGAAGGAACAAGGGTCAAAACAGGAACACCTCTGATCCGGATGAACCGTAAATTTCTTGAATCGGTCAATGCGGATATGACCGTATGTATGGTCATTACGAATCTGAAGAAGACAGATGACTACCGCATTCTCGAGGGCGATCAGGTCGCAGGCGGCCGTACCCCGGTTATGGAACGTAAAATTTAAAACTAAATCGAATCGATTTTCAGGCGGACCGTGACCTCAAAAAAGGCGCGAAGTATCCGCTTTTCTGGTGCTTTACTCTGGGATGAAATTCTGTATAATTTTTTCCATACGTCATGCGTTGCGAAAGAAACTAACAGGTAGGATTCTGTTTCTAACGACTAAAAAACAGAAGAAACCGGGGAAAGACGTATTATTTACGAGAGGAGAAACGAACATGGAAGAAGTCATTAAAATTGAGGGTGGCGTCCGCCTGAACGGGACAGTTCGGATTTCCGGAAGTAAGAATTCAACAGTCGCACTGATTCCGGCGGCTGTACTGGGAACAGAAAAAGTCACAATTTACGGAGTTCCGCATATTTCCGATGTGGAAGCTTTAATTGAGCTGCTTGAAGAACTCGGGGTAAAAGTAACCCGCCCCGATGAAGAAACTTTAGTCATTGATCCATCCGAAATGCAGGATGTCCCGCTTTTAGGAGATGCCGTACAGAAACTGCGCGCTTCCTACTATTTCATGGGGGCTCTGCTTGGAAAATATGGCCAGTGCATGATCAAGAGTCCGGGCGGATGCTATCTCGGCCCGCGTCCGATTGACCTGCACATTAAAGGATTTGAAGCATTAGGCGCAAAAGTCAGCTTCCCGGGAGACTGCACCCTGCTGCAGGCACCGAAAGAAGGTCTGAAAGGTGCCCGTATCTTCCTCGATATTTCTTCAGTTGGTGCAACAATCAATATTATGATGGCTGCTGTTTATGCCAAAGGCAGAACGGTCATTGATAATGCGGCGCGCGAACCGGAAATTATCGATATTGCGACTTTATTAAATAAAATGGGTGCCCGTATCCATGGTATGGGAACCAGTACGCTTGTCATTGATGGTGTGGAAACCTTAAAAGGCTGTGTTCATGAAATCATTCCGGACCGTATTGAAGCTGCAACTTATATTCTGATTGCGGCTGCAATGGCGGATGATATGACCATTACCAATGTTATTCCGCAGCACCTTGAAGCGATCACATCCAAACTTGAAGAAATCGGCATTAACATCGATCGCGATGGGGATCGGATCCGTGTCTTTAATAATGATCCGGCTAAACCGCTCAAACCGACTAACATCACCACTAAAGCCTATCCGGGCTTTGCGACAGATGTGCAGCAGCCATTTACGGCTCTGCTGACCCGTTCAGATGGCTGTTCAAGCGTGACGGAACAGATTTATGTTGAACGCTTCAAACACTGTGGCGAACTGAACAAAATGGGAGCAAATGCCTTTGTCAAAGGCCCGACTGCCTATATCAGCGGACCGACTCCCTTACACGGAACAGCAGTTACCGCAACCGACCTGCGCTGTGGTGCGGCACTTGTCATTGCCGGACTGATGGCTGACGGGGTAACCGAAATCCATGAGATCAAACATATCGACCGCGGCTACGATAAGCTCGTCGAAAAATTAACCGCTTTAGGAGCGAAGATTCATAGAGAAGTGATTTAACTTCTCTTTTTCTTTATCCTCATTTTCCCGACAAAAGAAAAATTCAGGCTCGAACAAAACAAAAATGAATTATGATAAATTAGACGTGCGTACCAAATTACTGAGAAGAAAGGAGATTTCATGGTTAAAATTGCAATTCTCGAACATGAAAAAGAAACCAAAGAGATCATTTTTCAACTCGGAAATTTCTTTTCAGATATTGACTGGACCTTCCGTCATTTCTATAAAGCTTCTTTATTAGCCAAAGCGATGAAAGAAGAGGAATACCAGATCTTCTTCTTTGATGAAATGTTCCAGACTCCCCGTCTCGAAAGCGTCTTTGTGCACGATAACCCGTCGGCTATATTCGTGTATCTCTGCAAGGATCCGGCACACAAGCAGGCGACTGAAAACCGCCGCCGCATTCTGTATATTTCGAAATACAATCTCAAACAGGATCTGACGATTATCGAAAGTCAGCTGCGCGAACAGATCTCGCAGAAAGAAAGTTATCCGCTCGTCTTCCAGGGTGTGAAAATCGATATTCCGATCGAAGATATCTACTATGTGGAAAAAGTGGGCAAGTTCGTCCAGTTCCATACCCGCAAAGGGGAATTCCACCGTCGCCTTTACCTGTCTGATCTTGAAGAATCGTTCGCGAAATACGGATTTATGCGTGTCCATATTTCGTATCTGGTCAACAGCAAGTATCTGACCGGGATCTACAAAGACGAAGTCGAACTTAATCATACGATGCGTGTCCCGCTTTCGAGAGCACAGAAGAAAAATCTCGGCTTAAAAGTGCGCAAGCGAGAACCAATGGAAAATCTGACCGAAGCAGAAGAACAGCAGATTCTCCAGTCCGAGGCTCCGGTTATGCAGGAAGAAAAGGATGAGTAGAACAGTTTCAGTAGAAGCTGACTAAAAAACAGAGAAAAAGAAAGCGGCAGAATCGGATTCTATTCTGCCGCGTTTATTTTATTTGGCGGACTTGTCGCTGCTGTTCGATGAATTTCCCTTGCGTCCGGGCAGCTTGCCCTGATCGACGAGTTGCTTGGCAACTCCGATGCAGACAAAGCAGCATCCGAGCGGAAAGAACACCATGCTTTTGAAAATAAAGCAGGACACGAGAAAAACAACGGACATCACATAGTAGGCATGATAGTCTTTAAGATCTTTTAATTTCATATGCGGATTCCTTTTTGAACAATATAACAGGGATTGAATGAGGATCCAATACATTTAAGTCACTTTCGCGGATTCCCGTCATTGCGTGTTTACTGTTCGAGAAGATCTTTGATGGAATCTTTTTCGCTGATCTTGCGCAGGACTTTGCATGGATTTCCTACCGCAAGAACATGATCGGGAATATCTTTATTCACCAGGCTTTTCGCACCGATCACACTTCCGGCTCCGATGGTCACACCGGGCAGGATGGTGACGTCAGCGCCGATCCAGACGTTGTCCTCAATGACAATCGGCCGGGCAGTTTCGTATCCCTGATTACGTTCTTGGGCAAGTAAAGGATGATTGGCAGTATACAGGCCGCAGTTTGGACCGATAAAACAGTGGCTGCCGATCGTGATCGTTCCGCCATCCATGAAATAAGCATTGTGATTGATGAACGTTTCATCACCGATCCGCGTCAGGGTTCCGTAATCGGCATTGATCGGCGCAAGAACTGAAACATTCTCGCCGAGATCCGGCATCAGTTTTTTCAGAATTCTTTGTCGTTCCTTTTCAAATCTGGGTCTGATGTTGTTGAACTCAAAGCAGAGGTCATCTGCCTGATTGCGCATTTCCAGCAATTCACGGTCATAATTGGCATCATACCAGAGACCTTTTTTCATTCGTTCTCTATTGGTCAAAACTATGTTCCTCCTTCTGGTCAAGTGCTTTGCGGTACATTCCTTCCAGGTAATAGTCCCGTAAGCTTTGCTGGTAGATAAAACGGGGCATGTAACCCGGGATCATTTTCTCTTTGCAGGATGCTTCAAGGCTCTGCAGTATTTCGGGACTGAGCAGGTCGCCGGTAAAGACAATTGCCGAGGGATTAATCAGCACGATGATCGAAAGAATGGCTTGTTCGATCAGGGGCAGACATTCGGGATAGTGCATATTTTCCAGATACTGTTCGCGGCTCATTCCATAAGGCAGATAGCCGACCATACCCGCAAACTGATTGTGCCCTTTAATCATCGTACCCTGACAGATGCTCGCACTGCCCGGCATGATGTGCTCATAGAAACAGGCTAGTGTAACAATATCGTCCTTGTTTTTCTGCAGCGAATAGTAGCCGTAGACTTTGAGATGCATGTCATTTTCCATGAATACCGGAATATCCGTTCTTTTTGCGAGTTCTTCCTGAAGTGCCAGCCCGTCAAGCTCTTTTAAATCACAGTGCTGAATCACGCCGTTTTCGGCAATCCCGGGAATACCGATGACTATTTCACTGACTGCATCATGAGCCAGAAGAAGATCGCCGATTTCTTCAAGAAGCTGTATACCATCGAGTGTTTCACATTCCTTTTCGCCGCAATCTAAAACCTTGCCGGTCAGAGACAGAATCCACCACTGGATTTTTCGTTGGGTGCGGACGAGATCAATAGCGATACAGAGAAGACTGTCGTGGGTTTCGTTGATGGTATAGCACACTGTGCTGCGCCCGACCGCTGAAACCCGGCTTTTCTGACCGGTAACTTCTCCTTGGGTTTCAAGTTCATTGAGCAGAGTATTACATGTGGCGACACTCAGTCTCGTGATCCCGGCAATTTCCTGCTTGGTATACGACCCGCCCTGCCACAGAATACGGCGGATCCGGTTGAGATTAAGGCGTCGTATATCACTGGAGTTCTGCATGAGATTCCTCCTTGGCTATTATTACATCAATTATTATAACGATTATAATAATAGAGACAAGAGAAAACTGTGGGGATGGATCGAAAAAATGGCGGTCCGAAAAAAGAGGGAAAAGCAAACAGAGAATAGGGAAGAAAAATCGGAAATTGTTAATTTTTTGACGAAACAAAAAAGGTATATGTGATCAATGTAAAGGAGTAAAATGAAGAACGACTCCAATTTGCAGAATTGGTATTCGCTGTCAAATTCAAGCGGTTTCTATGATATCATTAATTAGAAATACACAACACGAATTCAGCTAAGAATTGAAAGAAAGAGGAACTTATGAAGCTACTTGCAACCGACTATGACGGAACATTAAAATTTGGTGATTCTGTACTTGAACAGGATGTAGAAGCAATCCGTAAATGGCGTGAAGCTGGTAACCTGTTCGCAATCGTGACAGGACGATCAAAAGAATCGATTACCCGTGAACTGAATGAAAACGGAATCGAAGTGGATTACTTCGTAACCAATAACGGCGGTATGGTTTTCGATGCCAAAGGCGAAATCCTGCTGGAAACAACACTGGATAATATTACCGCGATTGACCTGATGTTTATTTCCCACGAATTCTCCGACATCGTCTCCTACTCCGTAAACGATGGTGTGAACCGCCACAAAGTGGAAGTCCATCCGAACCTGGAAGACCATCGCTACTTCAATCTGAAACCGGACTGGACCGAAGAAGAAATCATGGACTCCGGACGTTTCGCTCAGCTCGTCTACTCCTGCTCCACTCCGGAATTTGCCGAAGAAATGGCTGAGAATATCAATGCAAACTTCGGCAGCATCGTTACCGCTTTTGCCAATAACTTCGTTGTCGATATCGTACCGAAAGGCATCAATAAGGCAACAGGTATCGAATTTGTCTGTGCTTATGCCGACGTAGATGAGGATGATGTTTTCTGTATCGGCGATTCCCACAATGATATCCCGATGCTTGAATCA
>JBJEFF010000129.1:0-7970 GCA_051873775.1 Allobaculum sp.
GAATTGTATTTGATCAAATTCATAATAGTCTCATTAAACTCATCCTTATCAAGGTCACACCGCCAAAGAATACAACACGGATCAGTACGCGAGAGATCAAATACTTCAAGGAACCAGAGCACATATATAAACGGTTCGACATAAGTCCAGCTATTCAGAAATCTTCTTGTCAGCAACGCATCAAATATCTTCATTACCTCTGATGCAGATAACACCTCCTGTAAAAAAAGTTCCTGATTCTTCCAGACCCATTCTTTTTCGACTTCGCTTAATGATCGGCATGAAACTCTATTACCCGGACAGATTACCGTTCCCCCGGAGTAAAATAAGTACCTATATTCAAAAAAATCTATGTTCCCAGCATACCTTCCGACAATCAAAGCTGCATCTTCCTCTGATAACCGGATAGACATCATTTCATTAATAGGACCGTAATATTTTTCTGTACTATTACCATAAAGCCGACAGGCAAGCTGAATGTCTTCCGGTTCGATTTCCGGAATGTTGAGCATAAAATCAACAAGCGGCTGAAAGACTGGTTTACCATTAATCAGATATTCGGTTTTCTTTTTTGTCATTTTTCATCACCTAACCCATTCCGAAAATGCCGGAGTTATATTTTTTCATCATCCTCGCCACTGGATGGCACGCATCAGCTCATCTGCAGAAAGTTCGGTCAGTTTTTCAGAATCCAGATCATTAATGATTTGATCAGCAAGATCCTGCTTGGCATGCAGCATTTTGCTGATGACTTCTTCAATTGTACTGGTCGAAACAAATTTATACACTGTAACGTCCTTTTTCTGCCCGATGCGGAATGCACGGTCGCTTGCCTGGTTTTCCACTGCCGGATTCCACCAGCGGTCAAAATGAATGACATTCTGTGCGGCAGTCAGGTTCAGACCGACACCGGCAGTTTTTAAGGACAAAACAAGGAACGGAAGATTTCCGTTCTGGAAATCGTCAACAATCTTCATTCGGGTTTTCATCGGCGTGCTTCCGTCAATGGACGCCCCCGGAGATTTAAATTCCTTACTGAGCAAGTCGACAAGTGCCGGAATTATCTGCGCAAACTGTGTAAACACGATCACTTTTTCATGGTTGGATGCGATTGTCTCGGCAATGTCGCGCAAGGCTTCAAATTTTCCTGAACGGGAGATGGCATAGTCTCCCATTTTCTGAAACTGTGCCGGATGATTACAGATCTGCTTCAGCTTCATAATGGTTGCGAGAATAATGAATTTTGCCTGTACGGGATTAGCGGAGGCAAGTTCTTCTTCCAGCCGTTTTACTTCACGACGGTAAAGAACAATCTGTTCCTTCGTTAAATCCACATGAATTTCAATTTCATTTTTCTCCGGCAGATCGGAAATGATAGACTTATCGGTTTTCATGCGCCGCATGACAAAAGGAGAAATGATTTTCTTTAACTGATCGAGTCCGTCTTCATTATTTTTGAAATAACTGAATTCATCTTTGGTTCCGAGCAGACCCGGATTGATGAAATCAAAAATCGACCATAATTCCCAGAGATTGTTTTCGATTGGCGTTCCGGTTAAGGCGACTTTAAAATCACCTTCAAGCTGTTTGATTTTTTTCGTCTGTTTTGTCGTTGAATTCTTGATTGCCTGTGCTTCATCGAGAATAATGGTATCCCAGTGAACAGTATTGACGTACTCGGACCGGGCACATTTCTGATAGGTGACCAGTGTAATCGGAGTATTTACTTCGCCAGCTAAAGGTTCGTTTTTTCCATTTAAAATGGTATAGGTCAGCCATGGAGCGAACTTCTGAATTTCAGCGACCCAGTTACCGACCAGTGTTGCCGGTACGACAATCAGTGTCTTCTCTTTTCCGTTCTTTCGCAGATTCTCGATCTGTGAAAGAATTTCAACCGTTTTACCTAAACCCATATCATCCGCAAGAATTACACCTAGCTGGTGCTGCTGCATACGGTCAAGCCACGAAAAAGCCTGCTTCTGATACGATCGTAATGTGGATTCAAATTGTTCAGGAAGCACATTCGGTTCAATCGGCCGATTGAGATGGCAATGCTCGGTAATCCAGTCTTCGTAACTGATCTCTAACTCCGGCAGCTCTTCGTTTTCCATTGCTTCTGCCTGAAGCGCAAAAAGAGTACTTAATGACTGCCCGGACTCGCGCAGTTTTTTAAATCGATCTAACAGAACGTTCAACTGAGCATGGCTGGAATCAATCCAGCGGCCATGGATCTTCTGGTATCCTTCATCCCGTGCAAGAAGATCTCTCGCTTCCGCTTCGGTGATCGGCTGACCATGATAGATCATCTCCGGCACGTAGGAGCTTAATACATCAGAGGTGATCAGACCCATTCCCTCATCCTGTGCCCATTCAAACTGGAGTTTAATCGATTTATTATTCATCCATTCCGGAAGCATGCAGAGAATTCCAATCTCTTCAAAAACCGGGATGTCCTGCAGAAACTGAAGCGCTTCTTCATCGCTGAGACGTATGGGCTGCAGAATCAGTCTTGTCTGCATGAGACGTTTTATAAACTCGCTTTTCTCTGCCGCCTGATCGAACTGCTCATGAAGTTCATCGCTAAGCAGTTCAAAGGCATCCCGTGATGCCCCGGTTCTTCTTTTTCTGTTTAATGCCGAATAGACAGAGTGCCATTCCCAGTTTCCTTTTTTCACGGTCGGAATCATCGCCAGAAAGGCAAACGGGTATTCCGGATTATCCTTCACATCACTCAGGAAAAAATAAATCTGATCGGTAATGGTTGAATATTTTTTCTCGCGCAGAAAATCCCGCATGTTCTGTTGTCTGCGATGGGCATATTTACGCAGTTCCACCGTAAACTCCTCGTAAAGCCGCTGAAGATGCTCGGGATATAAAAACATCGAATTGACCTGATCATCGAGCTTTTCCCCGATTTCTTCCGCCTGGTCGAATTTCAGTTTTACAATCGAAGAATAGTATATGTTATAATAATTCTCCTCATCTCTTAAATTAGGGTTTTCAGCGAGGATTCTGACAAATTCCTTCGCAAGTTTCAGAAGAAATCTCATTGAGGTGGAGGAAACCGGATCGTCATACAGCAGAAGTCTTGCGAGAAATGCGCCATCTGAGCGGTTAAGCGCCTTGATTAAAGGTTTCTCTTTCGTTTTCTTGAAAGCCAGTTTTTCATTTACCGGTTCTAGATGCTGTCCGATTATTTTCACATCAAGTATCATGGCATTCTCTCCTGTTTTTTGTGCACTTTTTTTATTAAACCAACTGACTGCCGGACAAGTCAATTCCTATCCTTTTTCTTCATCATTTTTCCGATCGGTAAACAAAAAATCGACCGTTTTTCTGCAGTAAAAAAACGATCGATTATTTTATTTATATGTCTAGATGTCGTAGCAGTGGATCAGATCTTCGAGAGTCAGTTTTGCCTTGTCTTCTCCGGAGAAGTCATGGGTGACTTTACCATCCTGGAAAATCAGCAGACGGTTGCCGTTTTCCAGCGCGTCTTTCAGGTTATGAGTAATCATGAGGGCGGTAATGTTATCTTTGACAATGATTTTGTTAGTCACTTCAAGAATCTTCTTGGCAGAGAGCGGATCGAGTGCAGCGGTGTGCTCATCGAGCATCAGCAGTTTTGGCGGATTGGCGACGGCCATCATCAGCGCAACGGCCTGACGCTGGCCACCGGATAATAAGCCGATTGGTGTTTTAAGACGATCTTCTAAGCCCATATCAAGCTGGGAAAGGATCTGTTTAAAAAGTTCTTCTTCTTTTTTGCGGACCGCAATCGCAAACGGAGAACGTCCGGATGAAATCGCAAGCCCCATATTTTCTTCGACAGTCATATGCGGAGCCGTTCCCTGAGACGGATCCTGAAACAGACGGCCGATGGTACGGGAGCGGACGTATTCGGGCTGATCCGTAATATCCTGGCCATCGAGAATAACTTTGCCGGATTTCACTTTCGCCGAACCGGTTACCACGTTGAAAAAAGTTGATTTACCGGCACCATTGCTACCGAGGATGGTGACAAAATCGCCATCGTTGATTGTTAAGGAGACATTATCCAATGCCTTTTTCTCCAGTGTGGTTCCTTCATTAAAGATGACTGTTACATTCTGTAGTTCAAGCATTTTTCTTACGTCCTTTCATCACTTTCTGGATATGAGGAATCGAAATAGTAATCGCAACGAGAACTGCCGAAACGAGGTTCATATCCGACGCCGCAAAACCAAGGCGCAATGCGAAAGTGTAGAGAATCCGGTAGATAATGGCACCGATCGCTGCCGCGATTAAAGATGTTCCGATGTTTTTCGGTTTCAGGATCGCTTCACCGATGATAATACCGGCAAGACCTAAAACAAGCATTCCGGTACCGCCGGAAATATCGGCAAACCCCTGGAACTGGGCAAGCAGTGCACCGGATAATCCGACCAGCGCATTCGAGAGGCCGAGTCCTAAAAACTTCATGTTATCGACGTTGATCGATGAAGATTTCACCATCGTTTCATTATCTCCGCTAGCCCGTAACATCAGGCCGAGGTTCGTTTTAAAGAACAGATACAGCAGGCCGATAGTGATGAGGACGATCACAATCAGGATGAAAATACGGGTATCGGCATTACTTAAAAGAGTCGGAGCCGGCTTGCCTTTAACGAACAGGTTCACCGTCGGCATATTGTTCATAATACGCAGGTTGATCGAATACAGACCTGTCATTGTTAAAATTCCGGCAAGAAGCGGCTGGATTTTCATTTTCGTCTGTAAGAAGGCGGTCGCACATCCGCAGAGCGCGCCGACAAGCATACTGCAGAGCAGTCCGAGACTGGGCATGCCGGCAAGCGTCATCATGGCGCAGACGGCAGCTCCTGTCACGAACGAGCCATCGACGGTCAGGTCCGGTGAATCCATGATATTGACGGTAATGAGCTCACCGATCGACAGGACCGCAAAAACCAGGCCGAGCTGCAGAGCATTCATTAAAATTGCTGTTGACATATAAATTCCTTTCTGATGACGACCGGTTTTTCAACCGGTCAGAAACCGAACAAAAGCGGCGGTCTCAAACTTGGACGCACCGCTTTGTACATTCAGGTTTTATTCTTCGCTTTGAACCATGATCAGATTTTCCTGACCAGCTAAATCTTCCGGCAGTTCAACTTTGACTTTGCCTTTTTCCTTTAAATCGTTAAGAACATCTTCGTTTACATAAACATTCAGATCTTCTTTAAAAACTTTGACCGGGATATCTGCAGGAGATTTTCCGTTCAGGATATCGATCGTCATTTTTGCTGTTTCACGACCGAGGTTTTCGTAGTTGATACCGACTGTCGCAAAACCGCCGGTTTCAACCATGGAATCTGCACCAACGTAGTAAGGAATACCTGCATCACGTGCAATTTGTGCTAAGGAAACCATACCGGTCGCAACGGTGTTATCAATCGGAGAGAACATCGCATCCACACTGTTCGCTAAATCAACAGCTGCCTGCTGCATCGTTGTATTGTCTGTACCTGTTTTCTCGACAACTTCAAGGCCTTTGGATTCAGCATATTCTTTGAAACGTGCGATTGTGGATACGGAGTTTGCTTCACCAGGGTTGTAAAGAGCACCGACTGTCTTGATATCCGGGGAGAGCTGAAGCATTAAATCGATAATCTGTTCAACCTGAATTTCATCACTTGTACCGGTGATATTTCCGCCCGGTTTTTCAATGCTTTCCACCAGACCTGCATCCACTGGATCGGATACTGCCGAGAAGATCAGAGGAATCTGATCGGTATATTTCTGAGCGGCCATTGCGGTCGGAGTAGCGATCGCAACAATTGCATCCACATTGTCAGCTGCATAGCCAGACATAATGGAATCCAGATTGGACGTCTTGTTTGCGGCGTTCTGATAGTTGAACGTAATGTTTTCGCCTTCCACATAGCCTTCCTGTTCGAATTCATCCATCATTGCTTCACGGATGGTGTTTAAAGACGGATGATCCACGAGCTGTGCTACGCCGACGGAATGCATCTCACCGGAAGCAGATGAGCTGCCTGCTGTCTGAGAGCTGGATGCACTGGAAGAGCATCCTGCCAGTAATGCAGCTAATGCGATTGCGCTTAAAGTTTTTTTCATCGATTTCATTTTCATTTCCTCCTGTAGTCTTCGGATAGTCAGCAAGAGTCGGGGGTAAAAAAAATCCTGTCTCCCCACACACAAAAGTGTAAAGAAACAGGACAGAATTTTCTTTCTGCGGTACCACCTGTATTGGCTTGCGCCCACTCACCGAATGCTATCACATTCTTCTTTCTGTAACGGGAAAGGCCCGTCTTCGCTACTGTTATTCACGTCGCCCTTAGAAGTCCATTTGCAGAACGGTAATCTTCCGGCTTCCACCATCCCGGATTCGCTGTGATCCCTTTTTCTGTTTGATCTCTTCCTCATCGGTTTCATACAAGTTGTTGTTGACAAGAATATAAACAATCTCGGTCTCGCTGTAAAGTCTAAACCAAATTTTTCTTGAAAATTTGTAAATTTCTTTCAACAATTCACCGAAAACGAGTTTTCATTACTTAAAACCTCATTTTTCATGCAAAAAACATGTCTAAATGAGCTTTTTGTCCTTCATTATTCAGGAAGTTTCGGTAATTTGCGGATATCCTCGCTCTGGGAAATGCCGTCACGGTAAGCCTGCGCCGATTCGATGCTCTGAATGCGGCGTTCACCTTCATCTGCCATTTCACGGAATGCATCAAGCTGAGTTTTAAGCTGCGGTAATGCTTTCTGTTTGTAGGAGTCTACGGCATCGAGCGCTTCGAATGTATTCTTGAAGGCTTCGCGCAGTGTATCCACGCTGATATTCGATTCCATGGCCTGCTGCTGAATGGATGCTCCCTGCTGTTTGAGCATAACGGATGTCGAACGGATCAGATCATTTGTCGTATCGTTGATCATCTTGACTTTATCAAGAACAATTTTCTGGTTGTATAAAGCAGAAGCAACCGTTACGGCTGTACGTAATGCCGATACCGTGACATGCTGGGCACGTTCAACGGCACGGATGAGTTCCTTGTTATTGCGGCGGACAATTTCCATCGCAAAGTAACCCTGCTGGTTAACGGCCTGCATCTGCTGCAAATCCATGACCTTCTGGCGCAGTGGGAATAAGACTTCATCCTGGATATATTTAATTTTTTCCGGATCTTCGTTGTTGACCTGGGCATCTTCAAGAGCTTTGGACACTGCTTCATCCATCTGCATGCCGAGTTCGACCTGCTTGCCAAGTTTAACGGTTAAATCACGCAGCGAAGCCTGTTCGATTTCGAGGGTTGTGTTGTCATTCTGCAGTGCTTTTTTGCCCTGATCGAGGTTCTGAAGAATTTCTTCGATCTGATCATCTGCTTTTTCAAAACGCTGGAAGTAGTTTTTAACAGGATTGAACATCTTCCCGAAGAAACCTTCGTTATTGAAGTTGATCCCGCTCGGATCGAGCTCTTTCATTTCCCGGTTCAGCTTAGCGAGCGAATTCACGACAGCGCCGCCTTCACTGCCGGTCTTGGACAGGTCGCCGAGTGTTTTTTCCAGCATTTTATTTTTCTCGCTGGATTTTACGACGATATCCTTACCAAAGCCTTCAATGGTATTGGCAATATTTCTTCTTTCATCAAGCGAATCCAGGTCAATCTTCATGACTTCCTTCGCATTTTCTTCCGCCATAGTAGTTAACTGCTGTTTCTGGACGGGAGTAGGGTTTAAAGGCGCAGTGACCTCTTCTTTATCGAGATTATCAACATCCATGCTAAACGCCATAATTATCCTCTTTCTATTCGATTTCTATTTGATCGACTCATTACAGGTGATGATCTATGCAGAAACGATGTTCTGCCTTTATGATCATATGCGCTTATTATCGCATTTTTTCTTACATTACTCACCAATGTCATTAAGTTTAGTTGAATGAGACTTTTCCTCTTGTTGGAGGCAAGGTC
>JBJEFF010000130.1:0-7964 GCA_051873775.1 Allobaculum sp.
GAAAGCTGGCAGGGCTTTCTGGCGAGAAATGTGATGTGTCTGCCCGAAAACAGGAGAAGAACAGAGAGAGATATGCGGAGCAGGAAATCATCCAAAGACCGTTCTGGTCATTTCCCTCAGAGCCTGGATGTCCGCTCAGCAATACAGAGAGAGTCTATAGAGATCTATGCAGAAAATAGGCTTCGGTAATCAGAAACTACTGATTTTTTCGATCATCGATGCCTATTGATTTTTTATGCTTAAAGCGTTTTTGATTTAAACCACTTGCATACAGCCTTGACAAATCTCATGACCTGATCATCAGATTGGCCAATGACTGCTATGGCATCTGTCTTTAGCTGTATGCAATGAATATTATGAATAAATAGAAGAGATTATCCTTTGACTGCTCCATTAGCTACGCCGCTGAGGATCTGTTTCTGACAGATGATATAGAATAACAGGATCGGGATCAGAGACATGGTGTAGGAAGCAAACGCAAGGTTATAGTTGGTTCCAAATGCGGTCTGGAAGTTAAGCTGTGCAATTGGCAGAGTATTGATTCCGGTGCCGGACATGATAACCAGCGGAGTCATTACATCGTTCCAGGTGCCTAATGCGGTCAGAATCGCAACCGTCGCATGCATTGGTTTCATCATCGGGAAAATGACATGCCAGAAAGTCTGCCAGGTGCTCGCACCATCAACTTCACAGGCTTCTTCGAGAGCAACCGGGATATTTTTCATATAGCCCGCATAGAGCATCGTGTTCATTGGCATGTAGAACACCAGGTAAAGCAGGATAACACCAAACTGGTTGCCCAGATGCATCTGTGCCGTTTCTTTAACCAGCGGCATCATCAGAATGGCAAATGGAACAAACATCCCAGAAATCAGGTACAGATAGATGAACTTGCTTGCTTTGTATTTCTGCATCGTCCGACCCAGTACATAGCCGGCCAGTGAGTAAACCACCAGACTTAAGGCAATGGTTACCAGAGTGATGAACAGCGAGTTGCCAAGAGAGTGCCAGAAATCAGTGACCCGCATGGCTTCCGCAAAGTTGGCAAAGCTCCAGGTTTTGGGCAAAGCCAGCGCACCGGCTACGTCATTGGACATTTCACTGGGTAGTTTAAAGGCGATGACCAGTGTCATATATAACGGGAAGAAAACAGTCAGCGTCCCAAGAACCAGAACAATGGTCAGAACCCAGTTGGTTTTTTTATGTTCTTTGAACCCTTTGGCGGGTTTATCTTTTTTAGAGAAAAGGGTCATTAGAGCTGTTCCTCCTTCTTACTTGTGATCTGCTGTTGAACGACAGAGAATAGCACAATTACGATAAAGAAGATGACGGCATTCGCACACTGGAAGCCAAACTGGCCACCATTCAGGCCGTTGTTGTAAATCAGAAAGGAAATCGATTCTGTCGACTGTGCCGGGCCTCCGCTCGTTAAAGACATGATCTGATCGAAAACCATCATGAAGTTTTTGGTAGTCAGAATCAGGTTGATGGACACAAAAGGAATGATCAGAGGCAGTGTGATCTTGAAAAACTCAGTCCATTTGCCAGCGCCATCCACGCGGCTTGCTTCATAGACGTCTTCCGGAACTGTCTGTAAGCCAGAGATATAAATAATCGTCGTCATGGCTACTGCCTGCCAGACACCGACAATCAGAACACCAATCCAGGCATAGTTCGGAGAAGACAGGATCGAATTTTTCAGCCAGCCGATATTCCATATCTCACCAAGTGCTGGAAGGATGTAGGTAAAGATGAAGCTGAAAATATAACCGATAATCAGTCCGCCCAGAATATTTGGAACAAAGTAAGCTCCACGAAGGGCAGATTTAAAACGAATTCGGGAATTCAGGCCAAGGGCCATGATCAGGGAAATTACATTAACCAGGATCGTTCCGCAGATCGCATACTTCAAAGTAAACAGATAACTGTGCAATACACGTTCATCCTGAAACAGGTCAATGTAGTTTTGCAGACCGACCGTCTGATAGGTGCCATAGCCTTTGTAGTTGGTGAAGGAATAGAAGAAACCATTGAGCATCGGCCAGGTGTTAAACACGAAAAACAGCAGGACGATAGGCACCAGAATCGTAATATAAGTCTTTTCCTTTCTCGATAATTTTTTCTTTTTCATAATTTCCTCAACTGCTGGACTAATTTCCAGCGTTTTCTTCTTTCAGGCGGCGGATCAGTTCACGGTTATACCGCTGCCAATCTTTATCAAATTTCTGCAGGAAGGTTGTTGCCGCCTGATCGGAATCATCGAGCAGATAAGTCTGAATCATAGCGTCCACCGACATTTCACTTGGATAGTGATGGTCATGGAAGTCAGCTACATTGCCGCTTTCGATAAACTCTCTCATACCACTCAGATTTTCCGGAATTTTAAAATCGCCTTTTTTGGCAGAAACACCACCCTGATCTTCCAGATACAGCTCGAGAATTTCATCCGAATACAGGAAATTCAGGACTTCTTTGGCTGCTTCTTTGTCCGGGCAGTCTTTCATGATCGAAAACTGCAGGTCCACACCAGAGTTAAGAATACGATCTTCGGCATTTTCGGTTCCCGGGAAAACCATCGATCCGATTTTCAGATCCGGATTGTTAGAGTGAATCTGCGGAATAGCGTAGCTTCCAATCGGCCACATTGCCGCCTGACCATTCGCAAACGCGATGGCTGCATCGTTGTAAGAGTAGGCAAATGGGTTAGGTTCGCAATACTCCAACATTTCTTTTATCTTGTCGGCCACATTTTTGTATTCTGCTTCGAAGGTAGTGTTTCCCTTGCTGACCTGCGTGCAGACATCTGGGTCGGCATTTTCAACTGCTAGTGCATTCCAGGGCGCCAGGGTAGTCCAGGTGTCTTTGAATCCGAAGTACAAAGGTGTAATGCCTTCACTCTTGATCGTCTGGCAAAGCGCAATGAATTCATCCCATGTTTCAGGAATCTGCCAGCCATGTTCTTCAAACATCTCGACATTGTAAAGAATACCCGCCGCATTCGCCACAAACGGAAGGGCATAGGTTCCCTCTTTTTCAACCAGTTCAAGGGATTTTTCAATGTCCATGTAGCCCTCTTTTGCCTGTGAAACAGCTTCTACATCCGAAATGTCTTCAAACAAATCGGCATCCAGGAAGTTGGAGTAGTTGATGTCCCCTCCAATTCCGACAATGTCCGGTGCATCCTCCCGGATCAGTCTGGTTTTGAGAATGGTCATGGCCTGGTTGGGAGATGAGATGGTCAGATGAATGTCATCGTGAGTCTCGTTGAAGCGATCTTCAATTTTCTGCATCGTATCAATCGCTTCCGGTTTGTAGCTCAGAATTTCAATTTCGCGTTTGCCGCTCTGTGAAGAATCTGAACAGCCGCCTATGGATAGACACATTGCTGTCCCAATGGCAACAAGCCAGGCTTTTTTCAGCTTCATGTTGAGTTCTCCTTTCGTTTCTCTCTTGATGGTCAAATCGTATCATTCCCTATAAGGCGTGAAAATGGAATAAAACCGCCATTTTTATACCAATATCGGGACTTTTGTTTATTTTTGTCAAAGTAGGCGCCATTTGGGTATATTTGTATTGAAAGGGTTTTCTTCATCAGAAAAGGAAATCGAATTAGAGGCAGAATCTGCCAGAGCCTTTTCAGGCAGTCAAAAAAAAAGAGGGGCTTCTGTAAGAGAACAAAGCGCCTTTTTGACAAAAAGTGAAATTGGGCGTATTGCGTCAGGAAGGGAAAAATAAAAACGGACTTTGAAGCATGAAATCTTCACGCTCCGAAAAGAAGAAGAAAAACGTGGAGTAAGCAAAAAATGAGTGCCCGGCGACCTGCGCCAAAACAAAGGAGGAAAGAACGTGAAATCTGCAGAAGGCAATCGGAAGGAAAACGTCACATTTACAATTTTTGAAAACTTCAATTCGGTCGATCTAACCGTCTATCAGTGCGGCCGGGAAAAATGTCAGCCCGGGCATATGTTTGGCCCTGCCGCACGAAGACACTATCTGTTTCATTACATTCTCAAAGGAAAAGGCTCTCTGATGAGTCCCGATGTCGCGGGCATCAATCAGACCTACTCTTTGCGCGCCGGAGAAGGCTTTTTGTTATATCCGGATACCGTGACCACCTACTACGCGGATGCTGAAGATCCCTGGGAGTACATTTGGCTGGAGTTTGACGGTCTGAAAGTCACACCGGCTCTCGCGCATACGACGGTGCGGCCGGCTTATCCCATTTACGAAAGCGTTGATAACAGCCAGCGGGATATCATGGTCAATGAAATGCAGTTTCTGCTGGAACATGCTAAAAGCTCGCCCTATCTGATCAGTGGTCATCTGTATCTGTTTCTGGAAGCCTTCATTCAATCGGTCAGGGTTCCGGATCTGATTGAAAGCAGCTCTCTGGCCGATTATTACGTCCGGGAGACCATCGCCTTTATCGAAAACAACTATTCCCGCAACATCTCCATTGAAGATATCGCTGCTTCACTAGGGATCAGCCGCAGCTATCTGACCAAGATCTTCAAGCGGATCATGCGCCAGCCACCGCAGAAATTTCTGATGGCCTATCGGATGGGCAAAGCAGCAGCATTGCTTCGAACAACAGATCTGAAAATTAACGAGATTGCCTTGAAGGTCGGCTACGAAAACCAGATGCATTTTTCCAGATCCTTTAAACAGACCTATAGCACCACGCCCTCAAAATGGCGCAGCCAGAACCGCCTTCTTCCTGTGCAGATGGTCGTCAAAATGTAATGGGAATCTGCAAATCAGGAAGATCAGAATTGCAGACAGCTTTTCTTTTTGACGAACAACTGTCAGATTTGCGGTCTTATGAGCTCAGATCTGGTTTTTGAATCGAAGTTGGCATTGTTTTACCTAATTTTTACTTCGCTTTTCAGTGAATTCCGACCTGCTCCCTGCCTTTTTCAAAAAAATTCGCCTCTCCTGGAATTTTCGATTCTAGCTGAATCTATGCCAGAATTAATTTCCGGAAGAGACTTTTTTTGTTTGGCGCGCTCTTAGACCTCGTTGACAGAGAGATTCTTTTTGTGTAAATCTTTGGCTTGAAAAAGAGTTGACAAAAGGAGACACATGTATGGCTATTTCAATTGACGGAAATCTCTTTTCCCTTTCTACCCAGGATACGCTCTACCAGATGCAGGTAGACGAATATGGAATTCTCACTCATCTCTGGTATGGCCCTAAAACCGGAATGAACATGAGCTATCTCAACCAGTACCCCGAAATTTCCTTTTCCGGAAATCTGGCTGATACTGGAACTCGCCGCGACTATTCGCTCAACGATCGCCCGCTAGAGTATGCCGAAGGCGGCATGACCGACTATCGCACCCCCGGTGTGCGCATTTTTCACCCCGATGGATCGAGCGCGCTGGATCTGCGATATGCCGGGTATGAAGTACTGGCTCATAAGCCCGGCATCGATCATCTGCCGGCTTCTTTTGATCGTTCTCTTCAGACCCCGACACTCAAAATTACCTTAAAAGATGCCCTTTATCCCATTTTCGTCCACCTGTATTACAGTGCGTTCGAAAAGGAAAATGTCATTGCCCGCTCAGTGGACATTGAAAATGGGACCGACCATATTCTGAGTCTTGATAAAGTCAGCTCGCTGTGTCTAGACCTGCCGGACGGCGATCTCGAGGTCATTCATTTTCATGGCCGGCATGCGATGGAACGGCTCAAAGAGAGAGTGCCTTTGGGGTTTGGAACCTTCCGTTTTGAATCCCGTCGCGGTAATAGCTCACACCAGCATAACCCCGCTGTAATTCTGGCAGCTCCCCATACTGATGAAAGTCATGGAGCCTGCTATGGTGCCTGCCTTATGTATTCGGGATGTTATCAGGTTGAAGTGCAGAAAGATCAGCTCGAACAGATCCGTCTGGTTATGGGGCTGGAAGAATCGACCTTTCGCTGGAAACTGAAACCACAGGCTATTTTTCATTCTCCGGAAGCTTTACTGTCTTACTCTGGTCAGGGATTTGAAAAACTCTCCCACCAGTTCCATGATCTGTTCCGTGAACATGTTATTCGTTCTACGTTTGTTCATCGTCCCCGCCCGGTGCTGATCAACAACTGGGAAGCGACTTATTTTGATTTCAACGGCCGGAAACTGATTGAAATCGCCGACAGTGCCAAAGAGTGCGGCATTGATCTGTTCGTTCTTGATGATGGCTGGTTTGGAAAACGCAACTCAGATACGGAAAGTCTTGGAGACTGGCAGGTCAATGAAGACAAACTTGGCATGCCCCTGGCAGATCTTTCAAGAGCCCTCCACAGCCGCCAGATGCAGTTTGGCCTCTGGATTGAACCAGAAATGGTATCGGAAGATTCGGATCTTTTCCGTACCCGTCCCGACTGGGTGCTCTGGATTCCGGGCCGTTATCCTTCCCGCAGTCGCCATCAGCTGGTTCTTGATTTAGGAAATCCTGAAGTCGTGGAATACCTGTATCAGACCTTTGCCAAACTGATCCGTGACAATGAAATTGACTACATCAAATGGGATATGAATCGGTCGATCAGTGATTTTTACTCCTCTTATCTGCCAGAAAAGCGTCAAGGCGAACTGGCTCACCGCTATATGCTTGGTGTCTATGAACTGGCTGATCGATTGACAACGGAATTTCCGGAAGTTCTGTTCGAAGGCTGTGCTGGAGGCGGCGGTCGCTTTGATGGAGGAATGTTGTATTACTTCCCGCAATACTGGTGCTCAGACAATACTGATGCCCATTGCCGTACCCAGATTCAGTACGGAACATCGTTCTTCTACCCCATCAGTTCGGTTGGATCTCATGTGTCAGCCGTTCCCAATCATCAGACTAGCCGGGTGACATCTTTGAAGACACGGGGAACCGTTGCGATGGCTGGAACTTTCGGCTACGAGCTCGACCTGACTCTTTTCAGTCCCAAACAGAAAGAAGAAGTCCGCCAGCAGGTTCAAACCTATAAAAACCTGCAGCCGCTGATCTTTGATGGAGACTACTATCGCTTAAGTGATCCGTTTGAGAAGGATCTCGCCGCCTGGTCTTTTGTTTCCAAAAATGGAGCGCAGATTCTGGTTCAGAGCGTCATTTATGAACAGAAACCTAATGTGCGCTTTCCTAGAATTCATCTTCGCGGTCTCGAACGGGATGCCTGGTATAAACGGCTTGATACCGGGGACATCTATACGGGTGCAGCTTTGATGGATGGCGGTCTGCTGCTTGATCTTCCCCAGGGAACGGACAGTGCTCAGACCCTTCAACTTGTCCGGATGGATCAAGAAGAAGCATCAAAGTGAATTCTTTTCGACCATACGAATAAAGAGCGGTTCTGTCAGTCAGACTGTTTGTTGACAGGATGATTATAATTTTGCCTCAAACTAAAAAGGCAGCGAATCACGGATAACAGAATCCTGATGGGCTGCCTTTTCAATTTTTCTTTATTTAAGTCGATTCAGCACTTATTTGGCGTTTACTCAGTCATGGAATTTTGTTGTCCTTTCCGACTCGTAGACCGCTTCCAGTTGAAGGGGCTCCCCGGAGGAAATCGTGTGCATTTCGGCGGCACTTAAAGAACCAGCCCGAAAGTTCAACATGATTTTTACAGTGCTCACAGAAGCTGCATTAGAAGGCAGACCTTGGGGATGACTTCCCTTGACGATTGTCTTCTCATTCCCCCAGAGCAATCTAGACCACACTGATATCCAGATTTAAAAAAACTGTGATCGTGTCATTTTCAGATAGATCGTGTCCATTTAAACCTTTGCCTGTAAAGAGTTTAGAACCTCTTCATTATCTCGGTTCATCCCTACTCGTCTACTGAAGTCTGCTTCTGTCCTCATTTATTTCACCGTTCCTTTCAGATTTTTGAGAAAATCGAGCGTTTCTGCTGCTTTTTTTCGATCTTACTTTCGTAATCCTCTTCCGATTCATCCGGACGTCTTGGAATCCGGTCTTTCATTCCTTCCTTATAAT
>JBJEFF010000131.1:0-7918 GCA_051873775.1 Allobaculum sp.
GATAAAAGAAAAATTAGACTCTTGATTTATATGACTGCCCTAAGCGCAGGAACGCTGCTGATCTCGAACTTGAGTGCAATCAAGCTATGGAATTTGATGGGCATTGCGGTGGATGGCGGACTTGTCCTCTTTCCGCTTTCCTATATTCTTGGGGATCTGACGATTGAACTGTTTGGAAAGAAAATTTCCCGTTCCGTCATTATGGCGGGCTTTTTGATCAATGTCATTGCGGTCTTTGTGTTTTATGCGGTCATCTATCTGCCCGCCTATCCGGGATGGACGATGCAGGAAGCCTTTGCATCTGTGCTTGGGTTTTCCCCGCGGATCATTTTCGGTAGTCTGGTCGGATATCTGTTGTCAAACTTTCTCAACAACTACCTGTTTGTCAAAATGAAACAGTCCGACTCCTACTTCGCAAAAAGCTTTATCGCAAGAGCTCTTGCCTCAAGTGTCTTTGCGCATATTCTCGATTCCGGAACGTTTGAATTCATCGCCTTTTTCGGCGTCCTGCCTTTTCAAGAATTTTTGGCTCAGGCGATTTTCGCCTATTTCCTAGGTTTAGGCATGGAACTGATTCTTTCTCCGATCGAAATCTGGGTTGAACGAACACTAAAACAATGGCTCAGTCAGCCGCAGGCAGAAAACTAGATCGACCAGGACCTTGCAGGTCCTGGTTTTTCTTTCCGTATGGGAATAATTTGATAAGATAGATAAGTCTTGATCCGCCCTAGTCAATTCATCATGAATAAACGATCCCCAATGGGATGTTTCAATAGAGAGGTTTTATATGATAGATAAAGAAAAGAGCATCTCAAACGAACAGCCAAAAGAGCTTGAAGGCTTGAGCTTTGAGATTGAAGCCCGCATTCCCGGCAAGCTTGGACGGGCGGGAATTATCCATACGCCGCATGGAGATATTCGAACTCCGGCATTCATGTGTGTAGGAACTTATGGCGAAGTTCGATTCGTCTCGATGGACGATCTGAATTCAATCTGTGCGCAAACGATGCTATCCAACGGATACCATCTGCGTAACAAGTCGCCGGAGATCGCCAAAGCTGGTGGTCTTGCGGCTTGGTCTGGCTGGAATGGCCCAACCTTAACAGACTCTGGTGGCTTTCAGGTCATGTCTTTAGGAAGCGGCATTGGCAAAGTCGTTTCCATGGACCGCGAAAAAGAAGTGGTCAATGCGCCGAAGAAAGACCGTCTGGCGATTGTGACGGAAGAGGGAATTCAGTTCCACGATCCTTATACGGATCAGGATGACATGATTGGGCCCAAAGAATCGATGGATATTCAAAACCGCATTGGTGCCGATATCCATATGGCCTTTGATGAACTGACCTCTCTGGCCGATACGTATGAATACAATGTCGAAGCATTGGAACGCACGGAACGCTGGGCGCAGGTGAGTCTGGATGAACATAAAAAACACCGTGATGATTTAGGATACCGTCAATCTCTATATGGAGTGCTGCAGGGCGGACGATGGGAAGATTTGCGCCGTTCGACCGCGAAAAAGCTCGGTCAAATGGATTTTGACGGCTATGGTTTAGGCGGAGCGTTCCTCAAAAGCGATTTAGGGAATATTCTGCGCTGGTGCAATGAAGAACTGCCCGAAGGCAAGCCGCGTCATCTTCTCGGCCTTTCCCATCCGGACGACATTCTGATCGGTTCCGAAATGGGTGCCGATACGTTTGATTGCGTCGCCCCGACTCGCGAGGCAAGACATGGCCGCATTTATACCAAGTACGGCTTTATCAATATAGAAAAATTTGCGGGCAGCCAGACGGTTCTTGATCCAGACTGCGATTGTCCGGTCTGCCAAGCTGGCTATACAAGAGACGAATTGCGCGCGTTGCTCAAAAGCCAGGATCCAGAGGATCGCGCCAAGTACTTCAACCTGGCCAGCATTCATAACTTGCGTTTTACGATCCGTCTGACGGAAGAAATTCGTCAAGCCATTCTTGAGGGTCGTTTTGAAGAATACAAAAACGAGTTTATGAACAATTATTATGGCTATTCCCCTAAAGGGGCAGCTGATCCACAACGTCAGCGCTAAATCGATTTCCACACGCAAAAAGCCCGATCCTAAGCAAGCTTATTAGGATCGGGCTTCGTTTTTTTTTAGGGCGATTCAATTTGAATCAAACCGATTTAAATTAGTGTTGGCTTTCTTTCCACTGACGGATTTCGTCAAGGGAAACATTAATGGTTTCCCCATTGGAGAGTTCAACTGGCACATTGCCGTCATGAATGGCACTGAGCAGTTCTCTTTCTTTTGGATCAACGCAGACAGCCAATTCGAGTTCATCGAGCTGGATGTCATCCACAGTGTTCGGTGCATCGGACATCGGATCACGTGCAGACGCGTTTTTCGGGAAGGCGATTACATCACGGATGGAATCCGTTCCGGCAAGGATCATTGCGACACGGTCCAAACCGAAGGCAAGACCGCCATGAGGAGGTGTTCCGTACTGGAAGGCATCAATGAAGAAGCCGAATTTCTGCTGGGTCTGTTCTGGTGTAAAGCCGAGAACTTCGAAGATTTTATCCTGCAGATCCTGTTCGTAAATACGCAAGGATCCGCCACCGAGTTCGTAACCATTGAGGACGCAGTCGTAAGCGTTGGTTTTCACTTCACCCGGATTGGTATCGAGTAATGGAATATCTTCGCGTTTTGGCATCGTGAACGGATGGTGCTGAGATACCCAGCGGTTTTCCTGTTCGGACCATTCGAACATCGGGAAGTCGACAACCCATAAGAAGGAGAATTCGTCTTTCTTCTTAAGCCCTTTTTCAGCCGCGATGTCGTTACGTAAAGATCCAAGTGCGTTACATGCCTTGAGCCATGCATCACTGATGATCAGGATGGCACCGCCATCTTTTACGTTAGATGCGGCAACTAAAGCGTCGAGTTCTTCCTGAGTTAAGGATTTAACAGCAGAGCCGGCAAGAGCGCCGTCTTTGTATTTGAAGACAACCAGACCGTTTGCGCCGTATTTGCGGGCAAGAGAAGTGAGGTTCTTGATTTCCTTATTGGATGGTGCGAAGTCATCCACAACGATACCTTTGATGACACCATTAGTCGCAAGTGTGTTCTTGAACGGAACGAATTCGGAATTTTTAAACAGTTCAGTGAAGTCCTGCAATTCCATGCCGAAACGGTTATCCGGTTTGTCGGAACCGTATTTGTTCATCGCATCGGTCCAGGTCATTCTTAAGAATGGTGTAGGAATATCGATGCCTTTGACATCTTTCATCAGCTTTTTCAGCATGGCTTCCATCATCGTCAGAATCTGGTTTTCATCGAGGAAAGATGTTTCGATATCGAGCTGAGTGAAGTCAGTCTGACGGTCAGCACGTAAGTCTTCATCACGGAAGCAGCGTGCAAACTGGTAGTAGCGTTCGAAACCGGAGATCATCAGCAGCTGTTTGTAGAGCTGAGGAGACTGCGGCAGGGCATAGAATGTACCCGGGTGAACACGGCTTGGAACGAGGAAGTCGCGGGCACCTTCCGGAGTGGAACGGCCGAGAACCGGAGTTTCGATTTCGATAAAGTCCTGGCTGTCGAGGAATTCTCTTAAGGAATGCACAATTTTAGCGCGCATCATGAGGTTTTTCTGCATGATCGGACGGCGCAGGTCAAGATAGCGGTATTTCATACGGGTATCTTCAAGCGCATCTGTTTCGTCCGCAATAATTAACGGAGTAACTTTTGCGGAGTTGACGATTTCAAAGTCGCTGACGATGACTTCGATGTCACCAGTCGGCAGCTGCGGGTTTTTGTCTTTACGTTCTTTGACAACACCTTTGACGTGCAGCAGGTATTCCTGACGGACATCTTTCAGTTTGGCGTTGAACGCTTCATCAAAGACGAGCTGAACGAGGCCGGTACGGTCTCTTAAGTCGATGAAGTTCATAGCGCCAAAGTTACGTTTTTTGGAAACCCAACCTAAAAGTTCGACTTCCTGACCTTCGTTTTCGAGGCGAAGGGTGCCATTGTAATGGCTTCTGTTCATATCTTTCATCCTTTCAAATATTCCCACAGAACATCAGAGATATTCTGTTTTAAGCATTTTTACAGACGGTAGTGAGATTAGTCGTGGTGATGACAGCTGCAGTTCGGATCACTGCATTCATGATGATCGTGATCGTGGTGATCATGTTCATCTTCATCGCCGAGGTTTGCGTCGAGGTAATCCACTAATTCTTCAACCGGAATGGAAACTTGTTCGCGGGTTGCCTTGTTCTTGATCGTAACGGTCTGATTAGCAAGTTCGTCTTCACCGATTAACAGGTTGAAGGCGGATTTGGCACGATCGGCTGCCTTGAACTGGCCTTTGAATGATTTCTGCATGAAGTCCATATCGCTTCTGAAACCATTGGCACGCAGCATCGTCAGAATGCTGAATGCATAATCGCGTGCTTCAGGATTGAGGACCATAATGTAAGCATCTAATCCCGGCTTGCCGCCAAGATCGATTCCTTCTGCTTCCAGAGCGAGTAACAGACGTTCTTCACCAAGCGCCCAACCAATGCCGGACTGCTCAGGACCGCCGAAGTAAGGAATCAGGTTGTCATAACGGCCGCCGGCAAGCAGAGTGGACTGTGCACCCATGGATTCGTCTTCGGAAACGATTTCGAAAACAGTATGTGTGTAGTAGTCAAGACCGCGTACGAGCTTGGAATCGACACGGTACGGAATTTCCATTTCATCAAGCAGGTGAGTAACCGTTTCAAAGTACTCACGGCTTTCATCGGTCAGATAGTCGTGCAGATCCGGTGTGTGCTTCATGCATTCCTTGTCGTGATCCACCTTGCAGTCAAGAAGACGCAGCGGGTTCTGTTCATAGCGGCGCTTGCAGTCAGAGCAGAGATCATCCACGTATGGTGCGAAGTATTCTTTCAGAGCAGCGCGGTAGTTTTTTCTCGATTCATCATCACCAAGTGTGTTAAGCAAAATGGTGATGTGTTCAAGTCCGAGCGATTTGAGAATGGAATAAGCCATAACCATGGCTTCCACATCGGCATAAGGGCTCTTTAAACCTAAGGATTCAATACCGAACTGGTTGAAAATACGTAAACGGCCTTTCTGGGGACGTTCGTGACGGTGCATCGGACCCATGTAGAATAATTTGACGGGTAAGTCTGGGTTGGAGAACATTTTGTTCTCTACGTACGAACGGACAACACCGGCAGTTCCTTCCGGACGAAGCGTTACGCTGGTATGGGAGTTTGCAGGTGTGAAGGTGTACATTTCTTTATTAACCATGTCGGACGAGTCGTTTTCACGCTTGAAGACATTGGTGTGTTCAAAGATCGGAGTACGGATTTCATCAAAGTTATATAAGTAACAAAACTGACGAAGAAGTTTTTCGAGTTGTTGCCAACGATATCCTTCGTCTCCATAAATATCCTGTGTTCCTCTAGGGATCTGATAGCTCATAAAAACCTCCATCAAAGTATGGACTTGCCCATAAAAAAGGGACTTGCAGTCATTTAATTATTCTATCGCAAGTCATAGAAAAACTGATAGAAAACAAACTTGAACCTATTAAATCGGGTGAATTTCATCGTATTTCACAAGAGTCCTTCATTTGCATGCAAGAAGCTCTTATATCAAAGACAAACAAGGAATTTTTTTCTTGCAGCATCAAAACAGTGAAAATAGTTGACATCTTTTGCGATTTTGGATGAATTCAAAGAAAAACCAAGGAAGCGGGTTTATTCCAAGGCAAGCTTCATTCCGTTTCATTATGATAGAAAAAGACAATTTGGAAAGGAGATGCGAGATTTGATGAAATCTTCCGTTTTAGAGGCTGCTAAAGGTTTAAGGCACTGGTTTGTCTGGGCGTTTGTGTTCATTACGATTGAAACCAGCTTTGAAGTGATTATTCCTTTTTTAATGTCCGACATCATTGACGTCGGCATTGTTCAAAAAGACGCTTCCGTTTTTATCAACCGTGGCTTTTGGATGGTGATGTGCGCCCTAGGATCTTTTGTTTTCGGTCTTCTGTATGCCAAATGTGCCGCAAGAGCAAGTGCACGCTTTGCTGCTCAGCTGCGGCGCAGACAGTTTGAAAAGATCAATTCTTTTTCCTTTGAAAATATCGACCAGTTTGAATCTTCCGGTCTGGTTACCCGAATGACGAGTGATGTTCTGGTGTTACAGAATACGATTACCAGCGGTATCCGTCCGATCGCAAGAGGACCTCTGATGCTGGTTCTCGGAATCGGAATGTGTCTGGCGATTAACCCGCAGCTGACCCTTGTCTTTTTCGGAGCCATTCCGGTGATGGCGGGAGTGATGATCTGGATCGTGTCCAAGGTTGTCGGGCAGTATCAGTGGATTCAGAAATATGTCGATGTGCTCAATAGCGTAGTCGAAGAAAACCTGACCGCCATCCGTCTTGTTAAGGCGTTTGTGCGCAAGGACTATGAAATGGACCGTTTTGATCAGGTCAATTCCGATCTTGCCGCATTAAATGAAAAGACGAACCACTATGCCTTTTTAAACGTTCCGGCATTCCAGGGTTCGATGTATACCGTCATTGTTCTGTTACTCATGATCGGATCTACCATGATTATTCGAGGAACCATGGAGGTCGGGGAACTGACCGGCATGCTTTCGTATGTCCTGCAGATCATGAACTCATTTATCATGATGTCTAATGTGTTCCTGCTCTTCTCAAGATCAATTGCCAGCCATAACCGTATCGCGCAGGTACTCGACGAGCAGCCGACGATGAAAGCACCGGAACATGGCAAGGAACTGCAGGATGGTTCAATTGAGTTTAACCATGTCACGATGAAATACTCGGCGGACAGTGAAGAAAATGTTCTCGATGATGTGACACTGAAAATCGAATCGGGCAGCCGTGTCGGAATTATCGGCGCTACGGGTTCAAGTAAATCGACTTTAGCAATGCTGATCCCGCGTCTTTACGATATTACCGAAGGGGAACTGAAAGTCGGGGGTGTCGATATTCACGACCTTGATCTTGTCGCCTTACGTGATGCGATCGGTATGGTTCTTCAGAAAAATGTTCTGTTCTCCGGTACTGTCCGCGACAACCTGAAATGGGGCGATCCGGATGCCGATGACAAACGTCTTTTATGGGCGATTGATATGGCAGGCGCAAAAGAATTAATCGAACGCTTACCTGGTGGTCTCGATATGGAACTTGGTCAGCAGGGGGTCAATGTTTCCGGTGGTCAAAAGCAGCGTCTTTGCATCGCAAGAGCACTGCTGAAAAATCCGAAAATCCTGATTTTTGATGATTCGACTTCCGCTGTCGATACCAAAACGGATGCGAAAATCCGGCAGAATCTTGCGACCATTCCCGATCTGACACAGATCATCATTGCCCAGCGCATCAGTTCGATTCGGCACTGCGACATGATTGTGGTCATGGATCAGGGACAGATCGTCCAGACCGGAACCCATGAAGAACTGCTCGAAACGAGCCCGATCTACCGGGATATTTTTGAATCCCAGCAAGGAGGAATGCGGGATGAGTAAACGAACTGATTCTTCCGTAACCAGCAGAAAGAATAAACGCCTGGAGCGGGCAGGGGCATTCAGGCAGCTGCTCAGCTATATGGGCAACCATAAATTCGAATTCCTGTTTGTCGCCATTCTCGTCACAATTTCCGGACTGGCGAATTTAATCGGAACATACATGATCCGTCCCGTGATTAATGCGGCAGCAGCTCAGGACATGAGTAAACTAACCCATCTGCTGATCACGACAGTAGCAATCTTTGCCTGCGGTGTAGTGAGTGCCTGGGGCTATACCCAGATCATGGCAAAAGGGGCTCAGCAGGTGACCCGCGAAATCCGTCATGATTTATTTAAGAAAATGCAGGACTTACCGTTAAAAGTCTTTGATACCACGAAATACGGTGATCTGAT
>JBJEFF010000132.1:0-7912 GCA_051873775.1 Allobaculum sp.
CTATTATCCCAAGGAGGACGGATACAAAATACACGTCGATTATTTGACGCTTACGCTCTTTTTCTAAAAACAGGCAAAAGAAAACTTCAGATGAACCTTAAAAGGCATAGTCTGAAGTTTTTTGATTGATAAGAGATGGAATAAAGAAGGTCTATTCAGCAGCTGCATCGTTGGTGAAAACACGTGCACCAAGTTCCTGGTCAAGCAGGTAGAGGGAACGCGGATCGGAACCGAATAATTCCATCTTGTTGACAAGATCAGTCGCATTCTTTTCTTCTTCACCCTGTTCCTTAACGAAGTAGGACAGGAATTCAAGGGTACGGAAATCGTTAACTTCTTTAGCAACCGCATAGATGTTGTTGATCAGGCTTGTGACATATTTTTCGTGTTCGAGACCGATCAGAACAGGATCTTTGACATTCGTGATTTCCTTGTCCGGTTTTGCGATCGCGAGCAGTTCCGGACGTACATCATTATCGTGCAGGTACTGATACATCATGCGGGCATGAGTCATTTCTTCCTGAGCCTGTACATCGTACCACTTGGCAAAACCATCGAGACCTTTGCTGGTGTAGTAGCTGGACAGGTCAAGATAAAGATAAGCAGAATACATTTCTTTGTTGATCTGATCGTTTAAAAGTGCAGATACTTTTTCGTTCATTTTTTAATTCCTCCAGTTATTTCATTTTTATTCTGAGAAATTCAGACTGCATTCGCCCTGTCAGGCAAACCAGTAAAATTCCTTCAGCGCGATTTGATTATACTATTTTTCGAGTCCGAATTCCTTTTCAATCTCTTCAACCTCGGCAATCCACATCCGGCTGGATGCATCCGATGGCATACGCCAGTCACCGCGCGGGGAGAAGTTGATCGATCCGACTTTGACACCATCCGGCATGACGTTGCGTTTAAACTGCTGGGTAAAGAAACGCCAGTAGAACGTACGCAGAGCTTTCAGAATAACAAGGTTATCAAGATTTTCAAACGCGATGCAGGCTAGATCGAAGATTTTACGCGGGCTTTCATGATAGCGAAGCATGTGATAGAGGAAGAAGTCATGCAGATCATAACTGCCGAGAACTTCTTCAGTTTTCTGGGCAATTTTTCCGTTAGGGTCAGGCGGAAGCAGTTCCGGAGAAACCGGTGTTTCACAGATATCGATCAGAACATTGTGCAGTTCCTGATTGCCTTCCTCTTCGGCAAGCAGGGCGTCGCTTTCCACGATAAAACGGACTAAAGTTTTCGGCACGGATACATTGACGGCATACATGGACATGTGATCACCGTTGTATGTGCACCATCCTAAAGCCAGTTCACTTAAATCGCCGGTACCGATGACAAGTGCATTATTTTTGTTGGCAACATCCATCAGGATCTGGGTGCGTTCACGTGCCTGGGAGTTTTCATAGGTAATATCGTGAGTATCCGGATTCTGTCCAATATCCGCAAAGTGCTGCATGACGGCAGGTCCGATCGCAATTTCCAGTGAAGTGACGTTTAATAAATCCATCAGTTTCTCAGCATTGGATTTAGTCCGCTTGGTTGTACCGAATCCCGGCATCGTAATGGCGATGATGCCTTTGGAATCCAGACCGAGAAGCTTAAAGGCTTTGGAGCAGACAAGAAGAGCAAGTGTGGAATCGAGACCGCCGGAAATACCAATGACGACTTTCGAACAGTGGATTTTGGAAAGTCGTGTCGCAAGACCGCGTGCCTGAATGGCAAGAATGTGCTGGCAGCGGGCAATCCGGTTTTCGAGATTGGCCGGAACGAACGGATACGCATCGATATCGCGAGTCAGAGTAAAGTCTTCCTCACTGACCGGAGCAGAGGTAAATGGAATGCGCAGATAGCCTTCTTCAAAGTTTTCAAAAGATGTCTTGTATTTAAGACGGTCGTTTTTCAGCACCTCAAGATCGATCTGAGCGCAGATGAATTCTTTGGGATTCATCAGACTGCTAGAGGCAAGGAGTTTGCCGTTTTCGGCAATGAGATCCTGCCCCCCAAAGACGAGATCACTTGAACTTTCATCCGGACCGGCAGACGCATAGATATAGCCGGCAAGATTGCGGGCGGACTGTTCGAGAACAAGACTTTTCCGGTATTCTTCCTTGGCGATCACTTCATTGGAAGCGGATAGGTTGCATAGAATGTTGGCACCGGCAGCGGCATGATGGGAGCTGACCGGAATGGAAACCCATAAGTCTTCGCAGATTTCGGCACCGATAACGGCATCCGTTGTCTGATCTTCAAAGACGATCTTGTCGGTAACGGGAACAGATTTACCCATGAACTGAATATGGGAATCTTCCGGAAGGAACATCGAAGAAGTAAACCAGCGCTGTTCATAGTATTCATTGTAGTTTGGCAGGTAAGTCTTGGCATAAATACCGAGTACTTCGTTATGGCTGATAAATGCGGCACAGTTATAGAGATGATTGCCGATTTCTACAGGCAGACCGACAAGACAGGACAGATGTGCATCCAGATTGACAGTCAGGTATTCAAGCGCGACAAGGGCTTCCTTGCGTAAAAGGGATTCATAGAAGAGATCCTGACATGTATATCCGGTCAGGGAGAGTTCAGGAGTAACGACCAGTCGGACAGTTTTCGGCAGCTTTCGGGTTAGCTCCAGAATGGCTTTTGCGTTGGCCATTGGTTCACCGATCGCAACGGAGGGGGTTAAAGCACTCACTTCAAAGTACGAATAAGGCTTCATGATAATCTCGCTTTCTATTTCATTCAAATTTATTCAAATCATCATCATGGCAAGTTATGGATCAGGATGTGCAGATGAAATTTTATAAGACACGTTTAGAGAGTGATGTCGCATTTGATTATAGCGGATTCGCACAGGAAGACCAAAAAAACGCTGATCCTTCAATGGAGTCAGCGGTTGAATTCATCATTTTAAATTCGTTTGTCCGGCATTTTCACAAAACGGGAGAGTTTGACGTAAAGCTCACCTAAGTGGTATTCCGGTTCGGAAATGCACCGGGAACAGCCCGGCAGATCCTTGATCTTACGGTATTCCTTGACGTTCTTGCCATCGATTGCTTTTAAGTAGGCACGGCAGAACTCAAGGCGTTCCTGAATTTCCTGACCATCCAGTTCCGGAATCGCACGCTGAATAGTGGAATAGACACGTTCCATGTCAGCAATGACGGAAACACGGTAGTAGCGGTTGAAATGACGGCGCATGCGCAGCAGTTTCGAATCCTTTTTCGCCTGCGGCAGACCGGTTACGTTGGAATCATGAATCCGGTAGTCGAATAATGGCTCATCGAGGTAGTAGAGCGCATCATAGCTCGAAGCGAGCAGAGCAAGAAACCAGTCATGAGCTAAAGCCAGGTCATTGCGGCTTGTATAGTCGTCAGCAAGTTCTTTGGTGATCATCATCGCACAGCCCTGAAAATAGTTATGCAGCAGCATCTGTTCCTTGGTTACAACGTTGATGCCTTTGGGATTTTCAACTTCCCATGGAATCAGGTTCTGGTTGGACCAGCCCTCATTTAACGGAACGGTATAGATATTTCCTTCCTGATTCATGAATTCAAAGGAAGAGGCAATTAATTTCGCATCCGGTTTTTCCTTTGCGGCAGCAAGCAGTTTTTCAACTTTATCGGGATGCCAGCGGTCATCCTGATCGCTCAGGAAAATGTAGTCGCCAGTTACCTGTTCAAGCAGACAGGCAAAGTTGCCGATATAGCCGAGGTTCTTTTCAGCTTCGATCAGACGGATCGGCGCTTCAGGATGGGCATCCATCCAGTTAAGAATGACTTCCTTGGTGTTGTCGGTGGAAAAGTCGTCACGTACGAGGATTTCATCGACAGGATGTGTCTGATTCATGATCGAATCGAGCTGTTCTGGCAGATACGGCGCTCCGTTGTAAGCTGCAAGAACAACGCTGAGCTTCGGATTATTCATCGCTTCACTCATACTTAGTTGTCCTCCGGACGCGGGCACTGTTCGCCTTCTAAACGGACACGGATTGTCTTGTGGTCAATCTGACGCTTCGTAACACCATCGCGCAGGATAATTTCAACACGGTGCGTCCCCGGAGTCAGATCCCAGGCAGCCACGATCTTTTCAAAACCGATCGTGTCCTTGTTGATAAATCCGGCATAGTCTTCGGAATATGCATCATAAACGTCTTCACGGACAGAGCGGGCAATATCCTCAAGTGGTTCGTCATCGAGCAGGATTTCGAGCTGTTCATCGAGGGAGTTCGAAACGGCCCAGCCTTTGAGATGCAGGTTTTTCATGGAATCGAGCACTTCGAAGTTAGCCGGGGAGTCGAGGAAGACCGCACCGCGCGGAGTCAGATCCTTTTCTTCGTCTTCTTCTGATTTCTTTGCTTCTTCCTGGTTATCGATCGCAGACTGTTCGAGATATTTGGAAATAACGTAAGTCGGATCACCATCGAGACGCAGTGTTCCTTTGTAGATCCATACGGCACGGGAGCAGAGAATCTTCATCATGCCGAGTGTATGGGAAACAATAACGATTGTCTTATCGGAATCACGCAGCTGTTCGAGCTTGTCGAAACATTTGTTCTGGAAGTGCTGGTCGCCGACGGCAAGAATTTCATCGATCAGCAGAATGTCGGCATCGACATTGATCGCCACCGAGAAGGCGAGACGCATGTACATACCACTCGAATAGGTACGTACCGGTTCGTCAATGAATGCGCCGAGTTCGGAGAATTCGATAATGTCATCGACACGTTTATCGATTTCTTCACGGGTCAGACCGAACACGGCAGCATTGAAGTAGATGTTTTCACGGCCGGTAAAGTCCGGATGGAAGCCGGCACCGAGTTCGAGCAGGCTGGTGACTTTCCCGTTTGTTTCCACCGTACCCTCATTCGGATAGAGGATGCGGGTCATAATTTTGAGCAGAGTCGATTTACCGGAACCGTTGGTTCCGATTAAAGCAACTGTTTCACCTTTCTTGATATCAAGGTTGATATTTTTCAAGACTGTATTTTCCTGAACTTCGCCGCGACGGCGGGTGACACGTTCTTTGAGTGTTTTCTGCTTGTCTTTATAAGTCTTGAAGGTTTTGGTCATGTTCCGGATTTCAATAGCATTGTTCTGATCCATTCGGGTTACATCTCCTTCATTTTTTCTTCAAGTCTTGCCATCTGGGCATCGGTCGGCTTGTCCGGACGGATTGTTCCGGCGGTATAGAATTCATCACCGAGGAAAAGCGGGTTGATATAGAGGTTGAATTCATCATCGGCGCGCAGCTGATAGGTTCCGTTCGTGAGATCGAGGTTGATGTTGTAGAACGGATCCGGTGTACGCAGAACATCCGGCCATAACTCGTACATTTTGCGGATATCGTTATGGAAACGTTTCTTCTTTTCGGGAGTCGTTTCAAAACCGCGGGTCCGCGATTCATAGTGATACATCTGCGCAAACGGGTTCTGGACAATCCAGTAACCATGCTGACGAATGCGCAGGCAGAAGTCCACGTCGTTATAAGCAACCGGCAGATCTTCATTGAAACCGCCGACTTCATCAAAGACTTTGCGCGGAACCATCATGCAGGCAGCAGTGACACAGGACACATTGTGAACAGTGCGCACGCGGTAGTTGGTATTGATATCACTCTGACCGCTCAGGGCATGTCCTGCCACACCGGAATGACCGATAATGACACCGTTATGCTGGAACGAGCCGTCTTCGTAATACAATTTGGCACCGACAGCACCGACGTTTTTCTGGACGCACTGACCGAGAAGCTCTTCAAGAAGCAGCTGGTCAAATGCCTCAGTATCGTTGTTGAGAAACAGCAGATATTCACCCTTGGCGTGTTTTACGCCGAAGTTATTGATGGCCGAGTAGTTAAATGGTTTGTCCCATGTAATGACTTTGATGTTGTTAAATTCTTTCTGCAGTTCTTTATATTTCTGTTTTGTCGAAGCAAGTTCTGAATTGTTTTCGACAATGATAATTTCAAAGTTGCGGTACTGCGAGAGACGAGCAATTGACGAAACGCAGTATCCGAGATCCTCGGCATGATCCTTATTCGGGATAATGATCGAGATTAACGGTTTTTCGGGAACATCAAAACGCATATGGTAATGACCCGGTGTTTCGGTGTTGATCAGATGACCATGCGTATGGTTTCGTTCGGTCCAGTCCACTAAAGCTCTTTCGCCGGCATCATAAGCCCATGTCTTACTGTCGGCATCAAGCGCCGTCGAACCGTCATGCATGCGCCAGTGATAGAGAATTTTAGGAACATGCTTGATTTTAGCCGGATCGCAGACGTCATCGAGACGCAGCATCAGATCGAAATCCTGTGCGCCGTCAAAAGCAGAACGCAGTGTCCCGCCGGCTTGATCGTAGATGTCGCGTTTCATGGCTAGGAAGTGGCAGATGTAGTTGGTCGACTGCAGTAAAGCAGGGGAGTAGTCCGGCTTGAAGTTCGGACCGACATAGCGTCCGGTTGAATCTTCATACTTATCTTCATCGGTGTAGACGTACTGATAGTCGTCTTCGTTGAAGGCTTTAACGACTTCATACAGGCAGTCCGGCTCGAGGAAATCGTCATGGTCATATAAGGCAATGACATCACCTTTAGCGAGATCGACAGCTGCATTCATGTTGCCGGCGATACCTTTGTTTTCGTTTAAACGGCACCAGGAAATGCGCGGATCCGGATTGTTCTTCAGCCAGGTTTCAACCTGATCATTGGTCGAACCATCCGCAATGCATAACTGCCAGTTTCCGTAAGTCTGTTCTTTTACGGAATCGATCATCTTTTCGAGCAGATCGATCGGTGTATTGAATGCCGCAACAATCAGAGAGATGAGCGGCTGATATTCGAACTGGACTTCGCGCTGTTTAGCGAGTTCCTCTTCGGTTGTACGGTGAGCACGGAACCAGACGTTGTAGCGGTCGTTGAAATCCGCTTCGACTTCTTCGGCAACGGCATTTGTCTGTTTTTCCTTCTCTTCAACCGGATCGAGGTTCAGTTCGGCACGTTCTCTGGCCAGAGCGGCATGCATTTCCTCGACCGGCATATTAGCCGGCATGCGTGGTGGTGTCGGACGTTTGCCGGTCAGACGGACGGCATAGTATTTTGTTTTTTCACCCAGTCTTTCCATGGCATAGTTATAGGTAAAGTTGAGATTCGGTTTGACTTCCTCGTGAACAGGGGGGGTCGGCTGTTTTGCCGGGTCGGTCTCAATAATCCATGAATCTCTGGAATTGGAGACATGGATGCTGACTGGTTTTGCGATGTCGTCGCCTTGGGGAATGCTGATATTAAAGCCGACAATCTTTTCACCGAGAACAAAATAGAAACGGCGCACGTCAAGACGGTTGTTGATCGTCACGCGCGCATTATCGATTTTCCTGTTGTTGGCATCATAGACTTCAAATTTGAGATCATCTAAAGACGGAGTGATAAACCATCCTCCGATGAGCAGCTTGCCATAGCGCATTTCACACAGGTCAACAGAATAGTCGCAGCCCGTCATGTTATAGCAGGATGCAAGAGCACCCGGATTGTATTTCTGCGGCGCAAAATCGTTGTAGGCAATTTCAATTCGCTGCAGTTTGTCTGAACGCATGGTTTTCGGAAAATCCATGCGCAAAACGTAACCCGGACGGGTGCCGGGCTGCGGGTCGATTGATGCATTTTCCATACGACGGACACGACAGGGCACTTCCTTGAAATTCACTTTAGTTTTAAAGTGATCTTCTTTTGATGTCGGATCGACTGCACTGCCCCAGGCGAGAATATGGAACGAGCCATCGGGATGGTCGATTATTTCAATCCGGTCCACCTGGAACCGGGAAGTATCTGTTTTCATAGAAATCTCCAGTTCTAAAGTTCTTCCGCAAAGCCTCTTTGCAGTTTGTTGAATACCCAGTTGCCAAACGCAATCATGATG
>JBJEFF010000133.1:0-7817 GCA_051873775.1 Allobaculum sp.
CGTTTGGAGGATTTTATTGATAACCTGTAACCTCTGTTAAGAGGTCATAATTTGTAGAAATTCAAATTCCGATTTATCGAGGGATTTCATTTCTAAGCGTATTGAGATTAAAAGGTGTGCACCTTTTAACGAATCCTCGAACCTTTTAACGAAAAGTACGAGGGGTGTGCATTTCGTGTCAAAATAGGTCTTTACTTTCAAATAAAGAAAACAGCGTTACCAAGCGGATTGAAAAAATAATAGAGGAAGAAAAGAATGTTGTTTTTTAGGAATAAGAATAAAAGCAACAATAAAAAGACAGCGGAAACAGTGCTTGAATTAAAGGCATTTGTGAGTGGAAAGATTATTCTGAATGTATGCTTGTTATCACGAATTCAAATGATTTTCCTGAAATTGTTTGGAATACAGGTGTACAGGCAGTGTCAAAGGAAACGGTCCTCTGTGATTTTTAATTCCTATAAGATTCATAACCGGGTAATCCAAAACTATTTTTATTTATATAGTTCTTTTGGCCCTCGAAGCAGTGCGATGCTTTGAGCTATCGGCCTTCAAAAAAATTTGTGATGCATTTTATCCTCACGTAATTTTCAGTTTCCAAAAAAAGATTCGTATTCATCGCAAGATGAATTGGATCTTTTTTTCTGTTGGAAGATCTTGTTTAATAAGTTTTTGATTTTGAGGTTTTCTTTGGGATCACCAGGCTGACTTTTTGATGCAGGATCAAGTCGAGCTTTTGACTTCGCGAATGTTGCTTGATCGCATACTCTCGTTTTAGCGCTTCGGATTTAGACAGGAAAACCTCATGATAAACAAGCTGGACCGGAGTCCGATTGCGGGTATACTTCGCTCCCCGTTTTGCGTTATGCATGCTTAGACGATGCAAAAGGTTTGTGGTGTAGCCGGTATAGAGTGTTCCATCATGGCACAAAAGAATATAGACATAGTGAAAAGGACTCAAAATCTTTGTCAAATCAACCAGGGAATGATCCGGATTTGTTGATTCCGATTGGCTTGCTGGATCGTTTTGCCCGTTCTCCAACTGGCTTTCAAGTGTGGTTCCTGTCTCTTTTTCCATAATCGTTATTTTATCAAAAGAGGAAGGACAAAATGAAAGGGACTCAATTTGTTTTCTATGGATTTCGAAAAACTGTTGGAAACTTTTTGGCGTGAATAAATAAAGGAAAACCGTATTGATTTATAAATAATGATTAGGGTTAAAAACGAGAATCGCGTGAGAGGAAAAGTTTTTGAAGAAAAATTCAAATTTTGCTTGCAATACTTTGGAGGATGAATTATTATTAACGAGCGTCAAGTGAGATGCGACAAATCGCATTGGGGTATAGCCAAGCGGTAAGGCAGCAGACTCTGAATCTGCCATTTCCGTGGTTCGAATCCACGTACCCCAGCCAATGCAAGTTCACCGAGCGAAAAGCAATTGCTGATCGTTCGGTTTTTTATTGTCTTGGAACAAATTTCGATCCTTTTGCGAATGTACTCTTTTTAAGCGGTTTTGAGGACTGTTCCTGAAGTCTCGCTAAAGATTGTCTGTTTTTTTGCAAAAAGAATCTCAATCGACTAAACTTTGAAATGACTAAAGGAGACGTTTTTTCATGGCTAAAAAAATCAGAACCCGGTTTGCACCATCCCCTACTGGGTATATGCATATCGGTAACTTACGAACAGCGCTCTTCGAATACCTGATCGCCAAACATGACGGCGGCGACTTCCTGCTCCGTATCGAAGATACAGACCAGGGAAGAAAAGTTGAAGGCGCAGTCGATATTATCTATGACACATTAAAAGAAGTCGGCTTAAACTGGGACGAAGGACCGGATATCGGCGGCGAATATGGTCCGTATGTACAGTCCGAACGTTTAGGTATGTATAAAGGCTATGCAGAAGAATTAGTAAAAACAGGACATGCTCATTACTGCTTCTGCTCCGAAGAAGATATTGAAGCACAGCGCAAGGAAGCTGAATCCTTAGGAATTTCCTTCAAGTTCGACGACCCTTGTAAACACCTTTCTGCAGAAGAAATTCAGGCAAAACTCGATGCCGGTGAACCTTATGTAATCCGTCAGACCATTGATCATGTCGGTGAAATTTCATTTGATGACGAAGTTTACGGTCACATGGAATTTGACGGGGACCTGCTCGATGAACAGATCCTGCTCAAATCCGATGGATTCCCGACTTACAACTTTGCCAATATTATCGATGACCACACAATGAACATTACTCACGTTGTCCGTGGTAACGAATATATTTCCTCTACTCCGAAATATAACCTGATTTATGATGCATATGGCTGGGAACGTCCGGTTTACGTACACGTTCCGCCTGTTATGAAGGATGAACATCATAAATTATCCAAACGTAATGGCGATGCTTCCTTCCAGGATTTAATCGCAAAAGGATATCTGCCGCAGGCTGTGATCAACTACATTGCGCTTTTAGGATGGGCACCACCTACGGAACAGGAAATCTATTCTCTTGAAGAACTGATTAAAGTCTTCGATGTTAGCCGTATCTCCCGCTCCGGAGCTATTTTCGATATCGATAAACTGACCTGGATGAACGGTGTATATTTACGTGACATGAACGAAGAAGAATACTTCAATACAGTCCGTCCGTATCTTGAAAAAGCAGTAACCGGTCCTTATGACCTGCGCGAAATTGCCAAGATCATTCAGCCTCGTATCGATGTTCTGAACCAGATTGAAGAATCCGTTGATTTCTTCGACAAACCGGGTGAATACGATCTTGAAATGTACCGTCATAAAAAGATGAAATCCACTCCGGAATCCGCTCTGGTTGCTCTTGAAGCAGTCCGCACTGCTCTTGAAGGAATCGAAGACTGGACCGCTGAAAATGTTCACGAAACATTATTAGCTCTTCCGAAGGCAATGGAAATGAAGAACGGTCAGGTTCTGTGGCCAGTCCGTACTGCACTTTCCGGCAAGCAGTTCACTCCGGGCGGCGCAATTGAAATTGCGTTCATCCTCGGTAAGGAAGAATCCCTCAAACGTATAGATACTGCCATCGAACGTCTGAAAGCTGCTCAGGCTGCCTAAGCACGCTGGCGTAGCGAATCCCAATCATCTGGAACTGAAGGCTGTTTCTTTCAGGTTTGTCCCTGAAGTTACAGCCTTTTTTCATGCAGAAAAGTGGCGGGAGTCTGATACAATCGATAGATAATAGAGGTAGATGAAAAAATGGTCAGACAGAAGACTGTTCTACTCGACCATTTAAAGATAGAAGGTATTTTATGTGGGAAAAAATTATTGAGAGCGGCTTTTTATTTAAACTCGCAGCCGGAATTGCGGAAATTGCGGTCGGCTTTTTTCTCGGACCGCTGATCAAGAAACAGATCCTGAAATTTCAGAAAGCCCGTCATGTGGATCATGGTCTTCTGACGTTCAGCGGTTCGGCGGCCAGTATCTCGATACGTATTCTGGCCATCGTGATCGCACTCGCTCAGATCGGGGTGAATATGTCCGTTATCGTAGGCGCACTGTCTGCTTTAGGACTTGGTATTTCTCTGGCTTTAAAGGAGAATATGTCAAACGTTGCGAGTGGAATCCAGATTCTCATTACCAAACCGTTCCGGGTGGGCGACTATATTGCGAATGAATCATTTGAAGGAAACGTCAGTACGATTGAGATCATGTTTACGACACTGTCTACCTTTGATCAGCAGAAAGTCATTATTCCGAATGCGCAGCTCATTTCGACGCCGATTGTCAATTATTCCGTGTATCCGCAGCGCCGTGTATCGTTTACCATCCCGATCTCCCGGGCGTGTGACTATGAAAGTCTGCGTGCCGAACTGCTCGATATGATGAAAAGCCGTCCGGGTGTTCTCAAAGATCCGGCACCATCAACCGTTGTTGCCGAGTACAGTCAGGATGGAATGTCTCTCCTTCTGCGCGTGATCTGTTTTGCAAATCAGAGCGATTACTGGAATGTGGTGGCGGATGTCCGCAATCAGACGGAACAGATTGTTCAGAAACATGAAAATGCGATCCCGCAGGAAAATGTGAGGATTCTCAAATGAATCTGTACCTGTATTTAACCGCTAAACCAATTCCCTCTTATCAGATTCCGGGGTCTGTCAAAGAACGGGGAAGAATTGTGATCGACAAGATCCGAAGTATGCCTCTGCCGCTTTTAATTCAGGAGAGAATGATCACCCGCCTAGTCGGCGAGCTCAATCACAATGCTGACAGCACAAAGGAAACACTCGATCAGTTTGAACACGAACTTCATGATGAAAACGAACTGCTGATGGAAACGCATAAAGGGACAAAATGGAACCTGGAAGTTAATGACTGCCTGATGGGCATGAGTGCGTGGATTATCCTCTTTGACGTGCTGTTTGAACAGGTCTTTGATCATGGAAATATCACCGGAAACATGACATTCGGTCTGTCCTCCATTCTGAATGCGCTTGGACTGTATCTCGTGTGCCGTGCGCTGATCTGGGGGATTATCCGCTTTGATCAGGGGATTAAACGCTGGCTCTTTCTGGGAAGCGGTTTTGTGATCTTTCTGGCTTTGCGCTATGTGGCAAGATGGAATATCCTTTGCGTGCAGATTTCTGTACTGGCCGTCCTGATTCTGTTTGGCATAATGTTTTGCTTGAGTTTGATGAATTTAAATCGCTTTTATAAACCCAAACGTGAAGAAAGACGCATTCAATGATAGGATGAACAGGAAAACTGAAACAAAAGCCGGATACCTGATCCGGTTTAAGAAAACTGAACATAGATAAAAAGGAAATATGAAGAGGAATTATGTCTGAGATTTTGATTAACGAGTTTCTTCTTCTTGGAACCGGGCTGTTTTTTGCGCTGCTGATCGCATGCCTGCCGCTGAAATCCATTGCGATTGTGACAACGCCTTTTTCCATGAAGACTTTCGGGATCCGCAAAATTAAACGCTGGCACTCCCGTACCGACACCCTGGCCAATTTCATGATCTGGATTTCGATCATTTTATGCCTGGCAGCGCCATGGACCGCTTACTCCCCCTGGATTTATGCCGCCTGGCTAACATTTACCTGGCTTTGTACATTATCCCGTGCTGTCCGTATGACGGCTGTCCGCAGTAAAGCGATGAAGCGGGTGGTCATTTTCTTTGTGAATGCCATTTTCGCCATCGGCCTGATTACCGCACTAGGTTCCATCAACGGCTACATGTTATGGAAATATCTGTTTGACTATGCCAACATGATTGAATCCAAAGAAGCATTCGAAGTGATGCTCTATTTAAACAACATCACCCCGTTCGGCTTTGTCTCCCAGATGATTCTGCTGCTTGTTCCGGTGGTGAACTTATGGGGACAGTTCAAGTACATGCGACTTGAAAATACCTTTAAGGCCGCAAGCATCTATACCTATGTATTAAAAGGAGTGCTTCTGCTTGTGATTCTTTTCGGACTTGGTGCTTATGCTCCCAAAGCACTCTCGCTTGTCTACTATCAGGATCAGGACATCACACGGTTAGTGCGCATGCCTTTATCGAGAGAAGAAGTGAATGAAATTACGGAAGCATCCAGACCGCAGCAGGAAGAACAGCCAGTAGATCCTAATGCAGATCCGAACGCTCAGCCAGCCGACCCGAATGCAGATCCGAATGCACAGCCTGCAGACCCTAACGCTGATCCGAACGCTCAGCCAGTAGATCCGAATGCACAGCCAGTAGATCCAAATGCAGTGCCTGAGGATCCGAACGCTATTCCGGTTGACCCGAATGCTGTACCGGCGGAAGGAATGTAGAATACTGATTTACAAAGATGAAAATGAAGCGGACTCCGGTCCGCTTTTTATGATGAATTATGTTCATTTTGAAAAGGAAAAAGAGATTATCCTCGGCGCAGAGGTACTTGTTTGAAGAAATACGGAAAAGGCCTCTATAATGGTGACAGGACAAGTAATTCATAAAGGAAGGTATACATTATGGAATCTACTCAAATGAAATTATTACGTGAAAAAATGAAGGAACATGATATCCATGCGGTTATCATCCCGACTTCGGATTTCCACGACACTGAATATGTCTGCGATTACTTCGGTGCGCGCCGTTATTTCTCCGGTTTTACCGGAAGTGCGGGCGTTCTCGTTGTTCTCGAAGACGAAGCTGGCTTATGGACAGACGGCCGTTACTTCATTCAGGCGGCTCACGAATTAAAAGACAGCGGTATTGATCTGATGAAAATGGGCATGCCGGGAACACCGTCGATCGAAGACTACATCCTCAGTCATGTTGATCAAAATCAGCGTGTCGCATTCGATGGACGATGCGTTTCGATGACTGACTTTGAAATGTACCAGAAAGCCTTTAAAGCCAAAAATCTTGAAGTCATCACTGACCTTGATTTAGCCGGGGAAGCATGGCCGGATCGCCCTGCCTTACCACAGACGAAAACATTCCACTATGATGAAAAATATGCCGGGATGAGCATTGCCGATAAACTTGCGGCAGTCCGTCATGCTATGAAAGAAGAAGGGGCTAAATATCACATTCTAACCAAAATCGATGAAGTGGCATGGTTATATAACCTGCGTGCCCGTGATATTCCAAGTTTCCCGGTTGCACTCGCTTACTCCATTCTCGATGACGAAAACAAAGGTGTTTTATACATCGACGATTCCCGTCTTGATGACGAAAGCCGCAAACTGCTGACTGAAAACAATATTGAAATCCGCGGCTATAACGATATTTATGACGATCTCGACAAACTCGATGGTCCGGTCATGATGGACAAGAGCTTTATCAACTCCCGCATCGGACGTGCGATCGCAAATCCGATCTGGGCTTTAGATCCGATCCAGCTTTTAAAAGCAAAGAAAAATCCGGTTGAAGTGGAAGGTTTCTATGAAGCACACCGCAGAGATGCTGTTGCGATGATCCAGTTCTGGAAATGGCTCGAAGACGAAATGGCTGCTGGTCATACCGTTACTGAAACTTCTGCCAAAGCATACTTAACTTCCTTACGTGCGAAACAGCCGGAATACGTGGAAGATTCTTTCGAAACCATTTCCGCATATGGTGCCAATGCCGCAATGGCTCACTACCATCCGGATCCAAACAATCCGATTGTCATCGAACCGAAAGGTCTGTATTTAGTTGACTCCGGAGGACACTACCTGCCGGGTACTACCGATATCACCCGTACTTTCGTTGTCGGCGAACTGACAGATGAAGAACGTGAAGCATTCACTCTTGTCCTTCAGGGTCATATCCGCCTGGCAAGTGCAGTCTTCCCGAAAGGTGCCTGCGGTCTGAACCTCGATATCATGGCACGTGAACCGCTCTGGAAAAAAGGCATGGACTACAACCATGGTACAGGCCACGGTGTGGGCTGCTTATTAAGCGTGCATGAAGGTCCTAACGGCTTCAGATGGCGCATCGTTCCGGAACGCCGTGATTCTTCCCCGCTGCAGGTTGGCATGGTGACCAGTGATGAACCGGGTCTCTATGTAGAAGGCAAATACGGTATCCGTCACGAAAACCTTGTTGTAACTCAGCCATACTGCTCCGGTGAATTTGGTGAATACCTCTGCCATGACGTACTCACTTTAGTCCCATTCGATGTTCGCGGATTAGATCTTCGCATGATGTCCGATGAAGAAATCGCATGGCTGAACGCTTATCATAAACGTGTTTATGACACCATTTCTCCGCGTCTGAGCGCAGATGAAGCGGCATGGCTTGCCAAGAAAACCGCTCCTGTCGCAAAAGCTTAGGCCCAAAAAACCCAATGCCATTCGGTTAACGGGATAAAATAACGATTCGACTTCATCTTCAATCAA